>JAKAGN010000029.1 GCA_021815525.1 Deltaproteobacteria bacterium | reverse complement strand
AATACAGGCCTTCTCGGAAGCCACGGGGAGGCCCGTGAGCCTCTACCCCACCCCGGGCGCGCCCACGGTCCTGGTGGCCGGCCGCTCCATGCACCGCATAAAGGGCACGGACCCCTGGGCCGACACAATCCAGAAAATCAAGGCCGTAGAGCCCGTCACAGGAAGGATTTTGGACACCACCACGGGCCTTGGCTACACCGCGATCCTTGCCGCGAAAACCGCCGAACGGGTGGACACCGTGGAGCTTGACCCGGTGGTCTCCGAAATCGCCAGGCTGAACCCCTGGTCCCGCGGGCTTTTCGAAAATCCCAAGATCGTGCGGCGCATAGGCGACAGCTTCGAGGTGGCGGACGATCTCCCGGAGGCCGCCTTTTCCCGAATTATCCACGATCCGCCGGAGTTCGCGCTGGCCGGCGGCCTCTACTCCCTGAAATTTTACCGCAAGCTATTCCGCCTGCTCGCGCCCGGCGGGCGCATCTTTCACTACATCGGAAACCCCGAGAGCGCATCGGGGGCTCGGAACACGGCGGGGGTGGCAAAGCGACTTGCGGAAGCGGGCTTTGCGCGCGTCAAGGCCTGCCCCGCGGCCTTCGGGCTGACGGCCGTGAAAGGGGCGCGAGGGTTCAAGGAAAAATGAACGGAAAAGACATTAAAGAGGCCCGGCCATACGCGCCCGGCCGCGGCGAGGAGATAGCCAGCAGCGTGACCCACGGCCTGGGGGCCGGGCTCGCGGTGGCCGCGCTGGTCCTCATGGTGGTTTTAGCGGCGCGCCACGGGGATGCCTGGCGGGTGGTAAGCCTCGCCATCTTCGGATCCACCCTTATCCTACTCTACACCGCATCGGCCCTCTACCACGGCCTGACTAACCCCACGGCCAAGCGGGTGTTCCAGGTCCTGGACCACTCCTGCATTTATCTATTGATCGCCGGCACCTACACGCCCCTCACCCTGGTGCCCTTGAGGGGGCCGTGGGGCTGGAGCCTCTTCGGGGTGGTCTGGGGCATGGCCCTTGTCGGGGTTGTGTTCAAGGCCTTTTTCACGGCCCGTTTCGAGGCGGTGTCCGTGGCGCTTTATCTACTGATGGGCTGGCTCATAGTGGTGGCGGCAAGGCCCGTCATGCGGGACCTGCCGCCCGGGATGCTCCTCTGGATCGTTCTTGGGGGGCTGGCCTACACGCTGGGAGTCTTCTTCTACGTGAACGACCGCAGGCCCTACTTCCACGCCATCTGGCACCTTTTCGTGCTGGGCGGCAGCACCCTCCACTTTTTCGGCATCATCCTCCATCTGCCGGTGAAGTAAGCCTTTCGGATGCTTGGCCCCGTGGCGGCGGCTCAACGGGCGAGGGCCTCACGCACCTTGGACGACAAGGCCTCCAGCGTGAAGGGCTTCTGCATGAAGCAGTACTCGCCCGAAAGCACGCCGTGGTGGGCGATGACGTTTGACGTGTAGCCCGACATGAAAAGGGTTTTGATCTTGGGCTTTATCCTTTCGATCCGCTCCTTGAGATCCTTTCCGTTCATGCCCGGCATGATGACGTCGGTGATAAGAAGATGAATGGGCCCCTCGTGCTCCCGGCAAAGGGCCAGAGCCTCTTCCGGGTCTCCGGCCGCCAGCACCGTGTAGCCCTGGCCCGCGAGCACCTTGCCGCATAACGTGAGTATCTGCTTTTCGTCCTCCACCACCAGGATGGTTTCCGTGCCGCCGCCGGCCGGGGATGAGACCGCGCCCCTCGAAACCCCGGGGGCCGCGCCGCGCCGCGCCGGAATGTATATCCTGAAGGTTGTTCCCTGGCCGGGCTCGCTGTATGTATTTATGAATCCGCTATTTTGCTTCACTATGCCGTAAACCGTGGCGAGCCCCAGGCCGGTGCCCTTTCCCTCGGCCTTGGTGGTGAAAAAAGGTTCGAAGGCGCGGGCCATGACCTCGGGGCTCATGCCGACGCCCGAATCGGAAAAGCCCAGCATTACGTATTCGCCGGGGGACGCCTCCGGGTTGGAGACGCAATAGGTGGCGTCCACGTCCACGTTCTTCGTCTCGAGGGTTATCTTTCCCACCCCGGTTACGGCGTCCCGAGCGTTGACCGCGAGGTTCGCCAGTATCTGGTCCACCTGGGACGGGTCCATGAAGACGGGCCACAGGCCGGGCTGGGGAACGAAGCGGATGTCTATGTCCTCGCCCACCAGCCGGCCCAGCATCTTTTTCATGTTTTCGATAAGGCCGTTGAGGTCTATGACCTTGGGCTCTATGTTCTGCCGCCGGGCGAAGGCGAGAAGCTGCTGGGTAAGGGCCCGGGAACGCTGGGCTGCGTAAAGTATCTCCTCCATGTCCGGCCGAAGGGGAGCCCCTGGGCCCAGGTCTTCCAGGATCAGGTCCGCGTATCCGATGATGATGCTCAGCATGTTGTTGAAGTCGTGGGCCACGCCGCCGGCGAGCCTGCCGATGGACTCCATCTTCTGGAGCTGCGATATCTGCCCCTTAAGGCGGTTTTCCTCCGCTTCGGCCTTCTTGATGGAGGTGAGGTCCCGCACGCTCGCCTGCAGCGCCGCCTTTCCCGCCGTCTCCATGCGGCTCAAGAGCACGGCGGCCGGAAAGTTATCCCCGTTCATGCGCCTGTGGGTCCATTCGAAGGAGTGGTAGCCCCGTTCGAGGGCGATCCCGATCATCTCCCGAGCCTTTTCGGCTGAGCCGCGGCCGTCCGGCTGCGTTTCAGGGGAAATATCGGCAGGCCCCAGCGAGCGAATATCTTCCACGCTTTTTAAGCCGAACATGGAAAGGGCGGCGGGGTTGGCGCTCGCAAACCTCCATCCAGGCGGCTCGGCGGTGAGGATGGCATCGCGGGAGCTTTCGAAAAGGCCTCGATATTTTTTTTCGCTGGCCTTGAGCGCCTCCTCGGCGGCTTTCCGCGCGCTGATGTTCTCGAAGACCGCGATGAAATATTCACGCGCCGGGCTGTAGACGGAAACGGAAAACCAGATGCCCAGGGGCGGCACGTAAGTCTCGAATTTTTCAGCTTTTCCCGAAAGGGCCACCCGGCCGTAAATTTCAAATATCTCTGGGTTCGATTTCCTGATGCCGGGGATGAGTTGGCTCACCTTCTTCCCCACCGCGCCCGAAAGGCCCGTCAGGTCCTCGAAGGCCCGGTTGACCGCTATATATACGAAGTCTGCTGGCGAGCCCTCGTGGTAGATCATCCGGCAGTAAGCGAAGCCCTCCCGCATGTTGTCGAAAAGCGTCCGGTAGCGCTCCTCACTTCTCTTGAGCGCCTCTTCGGACCATATCCGCCCTATGGTCACCGCCACCACGTCGGCCACGGCCTCCAGCGCATGGATGGACATGGTCTCGAAGCGGCCCTCCCGCCTGTCGTTGAACTGGAGGAGCCCTATGGTCCTGCCGCCGGTCCTTAGGGCCACCAAGCCCACGCTTTCGTAGCCCTCGCCGTTGCAGCGGTTGCGGGTGCGGGCCTGGCGGTCCTTGTCGCTGGTGGTGGCGAGGAGCCTCGTGGTGCAGTTACTGAAAAAGCTGCCGTTTTCGGTGAAGAAAAATTTCGAGGGGTCGACGCGCCCGCAGATGACGTTGCCGCACATGCACTCGAGATACGGCTTTCCGCCCGGGTCCCGAACAATGTTGCCGTTTTTGTCGTAGGAGCAAAGGTGCCGCTCCATTTCCACGAATTGCCGTGGAAACCCGTGGGTTTCGTAGTAGGGGTAGTCCTCGCCGTCCACCAGGCGCACGCCCACGGCCTCGAAGCCGGTCCACTCCGAAAGCTGGGCCGTGAGCCCCTTCAGATATCCGTCAAGGTCCCTGGCCTGATTGGAAAGATACAGCAGGTCCCAGATCACCGCCTTGGCTTTTTCGTCGAGGCGATTCACGCAAGTTTTCCTTTTCGAGGTATTTTCCGAAACGGCCCGGCCCAAAAATATGAAACTACGCTCAAAATGTCAGGAGATAAAATATCACATTCCGTCAATAAACTACCACCTGAAATATAAGCCGAAAATCCCTCCGCGGGGACGGCCTTGCGAACGGGTGGGCGGGCGTGTTACACGATAGGCGGGCTGCAAGCGGCGGTGATTTGGGACGGAGGCGGCGGAGGCGCGGCGCAAGGCGAACGGAGGCTACAAATGCACGGCATTTTGTTCAAATGGATACTCCTTACCCTTTCGGTGCTGGCGGCGTCGTACGCCGTGAAGGGCATCTACGTGAAGGACTTCTGGGCGGCCCTAATCGCGGCGGCGGTGCTGGGAATCCTGAACACACTGGTGCGGCCGGTCCTGGTGATCCTCACTATTCCCATCACCATCATAACCTTGGGGCTATTTCTCCTGGTCATCAATGCAGCGGTGCTGAAGCTCGCGGCGGGCTTCACCCGGGGCTTCCGAATAGACGGCTTCATGCCCGCGGTCTGGGCATCCATCATCATATCGCTCGTCAACTGGGCGCTCCACAAGCTCATCTGGCCGGTTTGACAGCCCGTTGAAAAAGGCTGGTTGCAATTCTGGATAAAAACGATGAAGCACGACGCGGCGGATCGCGTTTTTCGTAAGGCTGTCAATCGCTCCAGAAGTTCCGGGCCAGCCTGCGGCGGTCCCTCCAGAGGCTGCCCCCCTTGTCGGTAAAATCCGTCACGCCGCGGCCCTTGTCCGCGCCCTTCACCTCCCAAAGGCCGTTCACGGCCCCGGAAAGCCCGGCCGAGAGCATCTCGTACCCCAGCGCCGACTGGAGGTCCGTCTCGCAGGCCCGGTTGCAGATGTACTTGAGCTGCCGCAGCGCCTGGCGGTTCTTGGAGCGCAGCACCGAAAGGAGCTGTTCCACCTCGTCCCTCAAGCGGCCGTTTTCCACCACCCGGTTCCACAGGTTCCACTCCACGGCCCGCTGCGAGGGCATCAGCGCCCCCAGAAGGTTGATCTCCTTCACCCGGCGCTTTCCTATGTAGCGGGAAAGCCGCGACACGCCGCCCCAGCCCGGGGTGATGCCCGCGTCGATCTCGGGCATTCCCCACAGCGCCCGCTCGGTTGCGATCACGAAATCGCAGGCCATGGTGATTTCCAGGCCCCCGCCCACCGCCACGCCGTCCACCGCGCTTATGGTGATTTTATCCAGCTCCTCCAGGGTGTTGGCCATGTCCTGGTACAGCCTCACCCTCCGCATGACGCCGTTGGCCCCCTGGGTGGGCTGGCCGTGCTCGTCGTCGCCCCAGTGGACCATCTCGGTTATGTCGTCCCCGGAGCAGAAGGTGTCGCCCGCGCCCTGGATCACCAGGAAGTTGACGTCCGTGGATTTCTTCACCATCTGGAGCGCGTCCATGAAAAGGTCCGACATCTCCATGGAAAGGGCGTTGTGAACGTGCGGCCGGTTGAGGGTGATCCGGGCCAGGTCCTCGTTCATGTCAAGGAGTATGGGGCTTTCGCTCATGGGACGCTCCTTTGCGGGGCTTCGGGTTAACAGCCTGTCGAAAAACGCGATCTACGGCGTCACGCGGTTAAGCCAATTCCGCCACGTATATATAATACGCTTGCTCATTGGCTTTTCGCGTTCCTTGTATCTCATCGTTTTTCGGCAGGCTTTATTTCCAACCTTTTTCAACGGGCTTTTAAGGGCGGTGGCTAAGGCTTCAGAAGCGGAATCCCAGGCCCAGGCTTATTGGCACGCACTGGCCGCCGGTGGCCTCGGAGATGGGGTAGTTTTGGCCCCGTGGCGCACCGAAGGCCGTGAATCTCACGTCCGCGAACACGAAGGCCCTGTCGCTTAGGGAGTACTCCGCGCCCGCGCCCAGCTCCAGGAAATCCCGCAGAAACTCGCCCCAGTAGGGGATTTTTTTGCCTCCCGTCGTAACGTCCACGGAAGGCATGTACACGACGCCCAGGTTGCCCAAAATGTAAGGGCGCAGGCGTGAGCCCCTGAAAAAGGCGATTCTGCCGCCCGCGTAGAGGCCTGCGATGTAAAAATCGCCGAACTCGGCGCCCCCGGGAAACTCGCCGCCCGTGAAGGACTTGCCGTTCCAGCCGTTCCACACGCCACCCAGGCATAAGCGCAGGCTAGGGTTCCAGTCACGGAAAAGCTCCAGCCTAAGGCCAAAGCCAGAGTCGAAGGTATCGTTGTACTTGGTGGCCGAAAGAGGCGTTTCGGGCCCCGAATCCCCGGCCACCAGCGGAACGGCCGAGATCGCGGCGCAGATCCCCAGACGCCTTTCCCCGGTCTCATCCGCCGAAATGGGCCCGGCCGCAAGCGAGAGCCCGGGAACCAGCAGGAGCAGCACGGCCGCAACGATTGCCTGGGCCTTCATGGCGTTTTCCTTCGCATGGGTAGGATGGGGTGGCGCTACCGGAACTCAGTCATTCCAATAGCCCCTGTACAGCATTGCCGCAATGGCCAGGGCATTGGTCATAAAACAAAGACCGGAAAAAAGTTTTGATTTGATATTCTTGCGACCGATCAGCATGAGGAGGGAAAATAAAAGGGCCATCGGAGCCAATAGGTATTGAAGCGTCCCCATTCCCCTGCTCCACGACACGACATTATTGCGTCGCTTGGCTTTTTTACTGTGAATGGCAAACTGCAATCGCTCTTTTTCGGTAAGCGGCCTGCCCGTCTTCAAGCTTGGGTCAAAACTTTCCTGTAATAACCTCCAACCTTTCTCGGTTTCGCCTATCATGTATCTCAATTTTCCGCCTTCACGGTTGGGAAGCACATTTCCCCCGGCGAGCCGGTTCCATACCTCTATTTGAATACATGTGTTGAGAACTATGAGAGAAAGAACGCCAAGTAATAACTCTGGGATATATCTTCTCACTCTCGATTCCCAAAATTTAAATCAGCGGTCCGTTGAGAATGGAAGGCCGTCCGGCCGACGAAAAACGCGGTGCTGCGACTCAAGCGAGAGCCGCGTTTTTCGCCATCCGGACGATTGCACGATGAAGGCTAGGGCGGAGTCAGGTCCTATTTATTCTTTTCCTTCTTTTCCTTCTTGACCTTGCGCTTTTCGGCGGGGGTCAAGAGGGGTTTTTTCTGCGGCTCCTTCTTGCCCTTGTCCTTTTGTCCCTTGTCGGCCATTTCCCGCTCTCCTTTCCTGGAATGAGGTATATCATTATCGCATTTTCATCCAATATTTTCAAGAGCCTTCATGCGGAAGGGCCTTGGCGCCGTCCGCCCGCTCCACCCTTACGGGCACGCCGCAGAACACGGCGTTGCCGGAAAGCGGATCGGTCACGGCATTGTCCGTAAGGTCGTTTGCGGAGACCCCGGCGTGGGCGGCGGCAACCCCAAGGCGCGCGCCCTCGCGGTGGTGGCCCCAGCCGTGGGGGATGCTGACGACCCCTTGCATGACGCTCTCCGAGATTTCCGCCGGGAGCGTGACCGCGCCCACGCGGGAGGACACCCGCACCGCGCCGCCCTGGGCGATCCCGAGGCGGGCGGCGTCGGCCGGATGAATGAGGGCGGTGCAGCGGTTTGTGCCCGAGTGGAGGCGCTCCGTGTTGTGGAACCAGGAGTTGTTGGATTTGACGTGGCGGCGGCCCACGAGGCGCATGTCGTAGGGCGCGGATTCCGCGGCCGGGGCCTCCATGAGGGCGCGGGCGCGGGCGATGTCCGCCACAAAGACCGCCGGTGCAAGATCGATCCTTTTATCCTTCGTGAAAAGGCGGCCCGGCAGGCAGGGTGTGAGCGGGCCTAAGTCCAGGCCGTGTGGGTGCTTCTTTATTTCGGAGAGCGTGAGGCCCCCTCCGACGGGAAGGAGGCCCCGGCCGCGCGAGCCGAAGCGGACCATTGCGGCCAGTATGCGATCCGGCGTGGTCATGGAAAAGAGGAGCCTTTTTACGGGATTTTTTTCGAGGCGAAGCAGAATCTCCCGAAATATCCGCCAGTTTTCCATGAGGCCGGGCTCGGGCGGCAGCGCCGGGCCGGAGTATTTGGTGTTGTTCCTTACGGAATAGGCCTGGAACACGATGTCGAAGTGGCTGTCGCAAAGGACCCCGGCGGGCGGCAGGATCACGTTGGCGTGGCGGGTGGTCTCGTTTATGTGGGTGTCGAAGGAGACCATGAAATCGAGGCCCGCGAGGGCTTTTTCCAGGAGCCTGCCGTTGGGGGTGGAAAGGACCGGGTTTCCGGCGATGGTGAAAAGGCCGCGCACCCGGCCGGGGCCTTCGGTCAGCATCTCCTCGGCCAGGGTGGCCACGGGAAACTCGCCGGAAAACTCGGGAAGGCCCCGCACGCGGCTCTTCCACCTGGCGTAGTGGCCCTTCTCACCGATCAGGGCCAGAAGCCCCACGAGATCCGCCGCGGGCCGCGGAAACATCGAGCCGCCCTCGCGGTCCAGGTTTCCCGTAAGGACGTTGACGGCGATTATGAGCCAGGTGGCCGCGGTGCCGAACTCCTGGGTGCAGGTCCCAACTCTTCCGTAGCAAACGCCGGAATCGGCCGCCGCGAAGTCGCGGGCAAGCCTTATAAGGTCTTCTGCGGCCACACCCGTGACCCGGGCGGTTTTTTCCGGGGAAAAATCGCGGGACAAACCTTTAAGCTTTTCGACGCCTACGGTGAAAGCGGAAAGCCGCCCCGGCTTGACGAGATTCTCCGCGAAAAGGACGTTTATGAAGGAGAGGAGGAACAGGACATCGGTTCCGGGCCGGATGAAGAGGTGGGTGTCGGCTAGCTCCGCCGTTTTGCTGCGGGCGGGGTCCAGCACCACAACCCGGCCGCCGCGCGCGCGGATCTCCTTTATGCGGCGCTCCATGCCGGGCGCCGTCATGATGCTTCCGTTGGAGACCGCGGGATTGCCGCCCATTATGAGGAAGAAGCCGGTGCGGTCTATGTCGGGAACCGGAAAGAGGAACTGGTGGCCGAACATTTGGTGGCAGGCCATCATGAGGGGAAGCTGGTCCGTGGAGGAGGCCGAGTAGCGGTTCCTGGTCTTCAGGCAATCGGCCAGCGGCAGGCCCAAAAGGAGCGCGCCCGGCAGGTGCGCCGTGGGGTTTCCGATGTAGAGGGCCAGGGCGTCCCGGCCGTGCTCCTTCTGGATCGCCGCAAGCCCCCTTGCCGTCTCGTCCAGGGCATCCTTCCAACTCACGGGCTCGAAGCCCTTGCCCGCGCGCCGCACCGGCTGGCGCAGGCGGTCGGGGTCCTCGTGGAAGTCTTTGAGGGCCGTGGCCTTGACGCACACGTGGCCCTTGGAGAAGGGGTCTTCGCGGTCGCCCGCTATGGATACGATGCGGTGGCCTTCGGTCTTCACCACGATGCCGCACATGGCCTCGCAGATGTTACAGGAGCGGAAATGGATCCGACTATCGCCTTCATTCTTCATGGTTGTCTCCCGTGGTGGAAAGTGACTGGAGGGCATGGGAATCAACGAATTGATTTCATCAATGCAAGCCATTTGAGGATGTTTGCCGGAATAATTTTATTATAGTGTTCAACAAATAATTCAAGCTCGTTATTTGTAATAACAATCATGTTATTCTTTTTAGTTCCTGAAAATAAAGCGTTAGGCTGAAACATAAAAACAGTTTCATTATAATCTTGATAATCGTCAAAATTTATATATGAGTTTCCTGTCTTTGCTTGAACTATGGCTCTGTTGAAATAAATTTTATGTATCAAATAAAATTCATATGCCATAGTATCTTTTTTTCTGGAGTTTGGAATGACATACCAATTTTTTGTTTGCAGATATAAAAATATTAAATCTTCGACTTGTTCATCGGAAAGCATATCCCATAATGAATGTATTTTATCTATTTCATATTCATTAGTTCCTGATAATGTATTCCATAAATATTTTGAATAAATAACGGCTGTTTTATTTGCTACTTCTTGAATAACCCTTCTAGCCCTGAAAGAAGCGATGACTGAGCCTGGTACTTCATCTATTGAATCAACTTTTATATATTTAACCCTGAAGATGTTGACAATGTCTGCGTCACGCGCTTCCTGTCCATCGAAATATTCCCACGGGGACAATACCCGGCACAGGTAATAGTGGCCTTTCGTATCCCTGGTCCAAACCAAGTCACCTTTTGTAACCCACTTGTGGATGTAGCGCACACCTGAAATACTCTCTACATATTTTTCGGTTGCACGCTTTTCGTAGGTTTTCCACTCAATCGCTTCACCTTCGTTTTTGGGTATCGACCATCCAACGCCCAACAGATCGTTTTTTAAACAATAAGCGAATGACAATCCCGGATCCGCCAAGCCGCCCTGCGGTCTTATATGAATCCTGAAAACATACATTGTTCCTGCTCCAGCGCGCGGATATTGAACCCAAGTCAATGTTATGTCGACAAAATACTCCAGCCAGTAAGTTCCGTCAAGCCGCTCGGGAATGACGGCGATTCCACGCGCAAGCAAGCGTCCCCCCTGCTTACCGGCCTTTTCCCAGCTTGCCTTCCGCGGTTTTGCCCAGCTTCTTTACCGTGTTTGACTTTGCCCCTGGCCCTTGTTATGGTTGCGGGATGGAAGCGGGAGCCATCGTAGAATACATCGACCGCAAGAAAATCGTCTGCGGGGTTGTTGTTCAGGCCAAGAAGCAGAAGGTGCGGCTAATAACGGAGGGGAACCGGGAGGTTTCAGTCTCCGAAAACCGTATTTACGGCCTTTCCGGGCGCTTGAACCCCGGCATGGCCCGGGACCGCATAGTGGCCATACTGGCCGAGACCGCCCGCGCCCGCGAGAGCCTGAAGGCCGAGGTCAACGTGGCCGAGCTGTGGGAATCCCTCCACACCGAGGCCGAGTGGGTGGACGCCGAGACCCTGGCCGCCTTCAGCTTTCCGCCCCCGCCCGACCAGGACCGTATTTCCGCCGTAATCCGGGCCCTCTTCGAGGACCGCGTCTACTTCAAGTTCGACGTGACCCGCTTTTTCCCCCACAGCCCCGAGGAAGTGGAAAACGCCGTCATAAGGGCCGAGAAGGAGGCCGCCCGCGAACGCACCGTGGAAGAGGCCGCAAGCTGGATAAAAGCGGCCCGGGCCTCTGGCGGGACAAGCGTCCCCCCCGGGCAGGCCGGCACCATAGAGGTTCTCAAGGACTTCCACCTGTTCGACAAGGAAAGCCACCACGCGGATTTGGCCCGGGACATCCTGGCCGCCGCGAACCTTTCGGCCGGAGCCGAGCTTTTCGCCTTCCTGGTGGCCGTGGGCGAGTGGAGCCCCGACGAGAACCTCGAAATCCCGCGCCTCGGCATTCCCGTTACCTTTTCGCCCACCGTCATGGAGGCCGCGGAATGCCTCGCGGCCCAGCCGGGCTTTTTCACCGAGCCATGCGAGCGCCGCGACCTAACCGGCCTTCCGGTCATAACCATCGACGGCCAAGCCACATCCGACTTCGACGACGCCTTGAGCCTTTCCGAGGACGGCCCGGACTTCAGGGTGGGCATACACATATCCGACGTGGCCCATTTCATCGCTCGCGGCTCCGACCTGGACCTCGCGGCCCGCGACAGGGGAAGCTCCATATATCTTCCCGACCGGAAGATTCCCATGCTGCCGCAAAACCTGGCAGAGGGGCTCCTAAGCCTCAAGGCCGACTCCGTGCGGCCAGCCATATCCGTCATGGTGCGGATGAGCCCCGAGGCCGAGATCCTCGATTTCGAGATCGTCCCCTCCCTCATCCGGGTGCGCCGCCAGCTCACGTACTATGATGTCAACCTGATGGCTGACGCCGACAAGGAAATCATCGTCCTATCGCTGCTCGCAAAAAAGCTCCGCGAGGCGCGCCTGACGGACGGCGCCGTCAACATCACGCTTCCCGAGGTGAACGTCTGGGTGGACGAAAGCGGAGAAGTGGGAGTCCACAGGATCAACCGGGAAAGCATCAGCCGCATGTTGGTTTCCGAGTTCATGATCCTGGGAAACCGCCTGATGGCCAAGTTCCTGGCGGACAAGCGCCGCCCGGCCGTATTCCGCTCCCAGCCCGCCCCCAAGCAGCGCCTGTTCGAGAAGGACGAGGGCAGCCTCTTCCAGAACTGGATGCAGCGCCGCCACCTTTCGCGCTTCCTGCTTTCACCCGATCCCGCCCCCCACTCGGGGCTGGGCGTTTCGGCTTACGTAACGGCAACGAGCCCCATAAGAAAGTATTTCGACCTCGTGACCCAGCGCCAGGTGCGATCCGTGCTGGGAATCGAGCCGGCCTATACTTCGCGCGAAATCGAGGACATCATCACGGCCACCCAGGAGCCCCTCTCCAGGGTTTTGCAGGTTCAGACCCAGCGCGTGCGCTACTGGCTAATACGATACCTTGAAAAACGCATGGGACAGCGCGAAAACGCCCTCGTCTTGGACCAGCGCCGCGACCGCACCACGGTGCTCTTAACCGACACCATGATGGAGGCGTCCCTCCCGCCCAACCGCGCTCTCGCGCCCGAGGACGAAATCCAGGTGGTGGTGAAAAAGGCCGATGCAAGGGCGCTGGAGCTGACCCTCGCTCTTACGTGAAAAAAGGGACGGGATTACCAGCGGCGGCACTGACCGGGGCAGGGCCACCCTCCGTCGCCAGCCGGGGCTTCGGAGGGCGGCCCTTGCAATCCCCGTCTCAAGGAATTCGGCAGGGGCACAGCTGAAAAAACGCCACGGGATTCATGAAAAAAATCGGTAAGCATTTTGCGATCGGCCGTCTGACCCTTGAAAAAGATGTTGCGGACCCGTTTTCAAGGGCTCCGAAAAGTTCCAATATCCGGGCCGCTCCCCGCCATGCCGGTTGAGGGCGGCAGGGCGCGGCGCTAACCGTTGGATGCTGCAACGTTGCGCAAGGCCGGCTTTAGGTCAGTCGCTTACGTACTTGAAGGACAGCTTCACCTTGCACCGGTAGGCCACGACCTTGTTGTTCTCGATTTTCATGTCCATGTCGGAAACCTCGGCGACGCGCAGTTCCTTCAAGGACTTGCCGGCCGTTTCGACGGCGTTTTTGGCGGCGGCCTCCCAAGAGGTCTTGCTGGTTCCCACGAGCTCGATGATTTTGTAAACGCTCTCGGCCATGACTTTTTCCTTTCGTTGGAGGAAAACGACTTCCCGGCGTCCCTTGCATCCCGTGGCGTCATCGGAACCCAAAAGTCCCGTACCGGCTTGTTCGGCTTTTCGAGGAAAACCGCCCGAACGGGAGCGGCTTGAACCGATGGAATTGTTGACCTGTGGCCGGATACTGGATAGCTGTTGTTACAGGTTCAAAGAATACC
>JAKAGN010000429.1 GCA_021815525.1 Deltaproteobacteria bacterium | reverse complement strand
CGCGAACCCCCCATAAACACTCGCGGCGCGCATTGCGAAGCAATGCGCGCCGCGCATATCGGGGGGCGGGGGGCGGGCCATTTCCATGCTTTGGGCCCCCGGGCCTTTTGGAAAAGGGGAGGGGGTGCGGGGGAGGGGGAAAACCTTTTCGCAGAAAAGGTTTTCCCCCTCCCCCGCAGGCTCTCCCGGGCGTTTAAGCGAGCCATGACAGTGTCCGATTACGAGAAGATCATCTACTGGCCGCCGGGTTTGACGCGGCGCATGTATGCAGGCGGACGGATTCTGGACGGCCGCCGCGAGGGGCGCTGGGTCTTTTTTTACCGCTCGGGCGCCCGCCAGATGGAGGGCGAGTACCGCGCCGGAAAGCAGGTGGGCGAGTGGGTCAAGTGGTGGGAGAACGGCCAGATCCAGAGCCAGGGCGCTTTCGTTGATGGGAAGATGCACGGGGCCTGGATAGACCGCTACGTTGACGGAACCGTGGCGCAGGAAAGCGTGTGGGAGCATGGCCGCCGCGCCGGAGAGACCGTGATCCGCGAGCGGGGAAGCGGCAAGGTCCTAAAGAGCCAGCGCTTCGACGCCGCCAGGGAGAAGGACCTGGGCTACAGGCTCATGACGGACCGGGACGCGGCCTCGGCCGTGCGCCGGGCGAGCCGGGCGCGGATTCGGCGGAGCTGGGAGATCCTCATGGGAAAGCGCGTGGCCCGCGTCCTGGAGCCCTGGCACCTGGCCCTGTGGATGATGCTTCTGGTGTTGTTCTACGGTCTTTTTTCCCGCTTCACCGAAATGGGCGTCCTGGCGGTCCCCGCGGCGGCCGTGGCCGCATCCGTAGCCAGCGTGGCCGCGGTCCTGGCCTCCATGCTCTACGACCAGCACACCTCCGCCGACTTCGGCCTCTGAGGGCCAAAAAGCGGCGGGCTCCCGGTCAAGGCGAAAAGAGCGGAATCCGTGTGGACGGGTGAAGTTTTGGTTGTGTTTCCGGCCGGTTTGCGTTAGGAAAATAAATTCCGGCCGAAAATGATCCTTTTTCCTGTTTTTCCCGGCTGTTCGGGACGGCGGAGGGGCTTGGGGCGACCCGGAGCCGGCGGGCTTTGCCGGAACATAATCAAACCATCGGAGGCGGACATGAGAAGAGCTTTGGTCGTGGGATTTCTTGCGGCTTTTGCGGCGTGCTTCTTTGCGGGGGCGGTCCTGGCCGAACCCATAACGCTCACCTACAGCGTGTTTTTCCCGCCCACCCATGCCCAGGCCAAGGCGGCCGTGGACTGGGCCAAGGAAATCGAGAAGCGCACGGGCGGCAAGGTCAAGATCGAGGTGGTGGCGGGCGGCACCCTCACCAAGGCCCCGGAGGTCTTCAAGGGCGTGGAGGACGGCATCTCGGACATCGGCATGTCCTGCTTCGCCTACACCGCCGGCCGTTTCCCGGTGATGAGCGCCATTGACCTTCCCATGGGCTATCCCAACGGCATGGTGGCGAGCCAGGTGGCCAACGAGTTCGCCCAGCGGACGAACCCGCCGGAGCTTTCCGGCGTGCACCTTCTCTACGTCCACGCCCACGGGCCCGGGCTCCTGCACACCCAGAAGCCGGTGGCTCGCCTGGAGGACCTGGCCAAGATGAAGATCCGCGCCACCGGTTACTCCGCCAAGGTGGCCGAGGCCCTGGGCGCGGTCCCCGTGGCCATGAGCCAGAACGAGGCCTACGAGGCCCTCAAGAGCGGCGTGGTGGAGGGCACCTTCACCCCCATGGAGACCCTGAAGGGCTGGAAGCAGGCGGAGGTGATCAAATCCACCACCATGTGCAAGAGCGTGGGCTACACCACAGCCATGTTCGTGGTGATGAACAAGGCCAAGTGGGACGCGCTTCCCGCCGATGTCCAGAAGGTCTTCACCGAGGTCTCGGCCCAGTGGGTCAGGGTGCACGGCGCGGCCTGGGACCAGGCCGACGCGGATGGCCTGGCCTTCACCAAGGAAAAGGGCAACAAGGTGATAGTGCTTTCCGCCAAGGAAGACGCGCGCTGGAGAAAGGCCGTGGAGCCCGTCATCGCCAAGTACGAGGCGGATACCCCGGGCGGCAAGGCCTACGTGGCCCAGATCCGGGGCCTCATCAAGAAGTTTTCCGCACCCATGAAGAAGAAGTAGGCTTATAAGAGTCTTGAAGGACGACCGGGAAGGGGATGGCTCCTTGAGCTTAGAGGGCCTTCCCCTTTCCTCTTGAGTTTGAACGCAAGCTTTCGGATCGACGGACGAACGATGCAGAAGATCGAACAGGCCGCGAGGGACCTCGCGGATCACCTTCATTACGTGGCCGGCGCGTCCGTGTTCGCCATGGTGCTGGTCACCTGTGCGGACGTGGTCCTGCGGCTTTTCCGGCACCCCATCGCCGGCTCCTACGAGATCATGGCCCAGCTGGGGGCCGTGGCGGTGTGCTTTTCCCTGGCCCACACCACCTACGCCAAGGGCCACGTTTCGGTGAGCTTCCTGGTGCAGCGGCTGTCCACGCGGGTCCAGAACATGGTGGACGCGGTGACCAACCTGGCCGGCCTCGCCCTTTTCGCGCTGGCCACCTGGAAGCTGCTCCTGAAGGCGGTGTCCCAGCAGGTGGAAGGCCAGGTTTCCCTCACCCTCCATTTTCCGCTTTACTTCACCCTTTACGGAATGGCCTTTTCCACGGCCGTGCTGTGCGTGGTTCTCCTGAGCAACGTCGTGCGGCACGCCCGGAAAGCCGCGGGAAAAAGATCATGAGCCCAACCACAACCGGCCTGGTCGGAATCATCCTCCTCATTCTCCTGCTCTTTTCCAGGATGCCCGTGGCCTTCGTCATGGCCTTCCTGGGCGTGGCGGGCTTCGCGTACCTAAGGGACTTTCCCAGCGCGTCGAGCCTCCTGGCCACCGACCTTTACGCGGAGTTCACCAACTACGGGCTGACGGTGATCCCGCTTTTCGTCCTTATGGGGCAGATAGCCTACTACGCGGGGATCAGCCGCAGGCTTTACGACTCGGCCTACGTGCTGGTGGGCCACTTCCGGGGGGGGCTGGCCATAGCCACGGTGGGAGCCTGCGCGGCGTTCTCCGCGGTGTGCGGCTCGACGAACGCCACGGCGGCCACGATGGCGGTGGTGACGCTTCCCGAGATGAAGCGCTACGGCTACG
>JAKAGN010000028.1 GCA_021815525.1 Deltaproteobacteria bacterium | reverse complement strand
TCTTGGAGGAGCCGCGGTGCGGGCCGGCGATGCTGGTGTGGCTCGCCACCTTGCCGCCTATGCCAAGGTTCGACATGGCGTAGCGGGTGTAGAGGCAGCCGTGGGAGTGGCCGATGACGTTGGCCTTGGCCTTGCCGGTGACGGCGAGGATCTGCAGGAACTGGGTCTTGAAGGCCGCGGCCTTGTTGGCCGTTGAGTCCATGCCGTTGACCGAGGTGATGTAAACCTTGGCGCCCTTGCCCTCGAGCGCCGGCTCGATTCCCCACCAGTAGTCGATGATGCCCAGTATCTCGGCGGAGGCGCCCATGCCGTGGGCCAGGATCACCGGATACTTGGTGGCGCAGGTGCTGCTGGAGCTGGAGCCTCCGGCCAGGGCGACCGCGGGAAGGAGAAGAGCGATGGCGAGTGCGGCGAGGACGAAACGTTTCATTGAAACCCCCCTTGAAGTGGATGAAATGGGCCTTGCGGCGGAAAAGTGAAATGAACGCTCGATTGAGTGCCACTATATGGGACTTCTTCCCATCCCCACAATCGGTCCCGTGCCGTATTTTGGTCTGATTTTGGCGCCTTATGGGCATGGGAATCCGGCATTAGACCAGCCCCGAAGAAGGTACCGGGTTTCTAATCTTTTCGGTGGATCAAAATAGTACCTTTTTAAGTCCAAAGTATGGGCACATTTCGGCCGCCCCAAAAAGCGCCTGATGGTAACAGCCTATAATCATGTAAAATTTTTTTAGCAGGCGTGGTTGAACGCGCCATTTCGCATGAGACGGATTTCCCCTTAAAAAGCCCCATCGCCGGGGCTCATTTCACCCCTTCCGCCGCCCTTGATGGAGAGCCGTGACGATGCTATGCTTGCCCATCCGGGATGAGGCGGGTATGAGCGGAAGGAGCCGAAGGACCGGGAACGCGCCGGAGGGATTTCATGAAAAAGAATGAGGAATGATTCAGTTGCTGATTATAACATCCTTAATTTATGCTATTTTAAATCTATGCACACCTCGCCGGGCAATGGCGGGCCTTCTCATTCTTTCGCCTGCCCGCGCAGTTGCCGTGGCTCAGACTCCCGGCGCGGGGCTCATGCCTTGACCCCGGCCCATCAGCTCCCCGTCTCCCCAAAAGCCGTGAAAGGAGAAATCAGATGAAGGGTTCATCGTTCAATCGACAGCGGTTCATCGCGGTACTGGCCTGCGCGCTCGCGCTCATGGGGCTCGCCGGCTCCATCTGGGCCGCGGCGCCCATGAAGATGACCCAGGCCCCGGGGTACTACCGCATGATGGTGGGCGCCTTCGAGGTAACGGCCCTTTCCGACGGCTTCATCGACCTCGACGCGGGCCTCATGAAAAACGCCTCCCAAGCCGAGATCAAGGAGCTGCTCGCCCGCATGTTCGTCGGCTTTCCCAAGATGCGGACCTCGTCGAACGCTTACCTCGTGAACACCGGCGAGAAGCTGGTGCTGGTGGACGCCGGGGCGGGAAACGTTTTCGGCCCCACCCTGGGAAGGCTCCTCACGAACCTCAAGGCCGCGGGCTACAGGCCGACCCAGGTGGACGCGGTCCTTATCACCCACATGCACGGGGACCACGTGGGGGGGCTCGTCGACGCCGCGGGAAAACCGGTCTTCCCCAGGGCCAAGGTCTACGTGGCGAAGGCGGAAAGCGATTTCTGGCTTTCCGAGGAGGCGGCCTCCAAGGCTCCGGCCGATTATCAGAAGTACTTCAAGATGGCCCGCGACCTTGCCGTCCCCTTCATCGCGCGCAAGAAATGGAAGACCTTCGCGGACGGCGAGGAGCCGGTCCCGGGCGTGAAGGCCATTCTGGAAGCCGGGCACACGCCCGGGCACAGCGCCTTCGAGGTGCGCTCCGGCGATGAATCGTTCCTCATAATGGGCGATTTGGTGCACTGCGCGGCGGTCCAGTTCGCGCGCCCCGATGTTTCCCTCGACTTCGATTCGGATCAGAAAGAGGCCGTCGCCGCGCGGGAGGCCCTTTTCAAGAAGGTTGCCGAAAGCAAGGAGCTGGTCGCCGGAATGCACCTGCCCTTTCCCGGCATCGGCCATATCCGGGCCGAGGGCGACAGCGCCTACGCGTGGGCGCCCGTCGATTACTCGCCCATGCCCAAGTAAGCGGCCGTCCCGATTCCGCGCCGGCGGCGGCCCGTCTGATTTGGAAACGGAGTTGAACCCATTACCGGAGGACGCCTTGAAGGTTTCCATCATCCTGGCCCATCCCAAGAAGGGCAGCTTCAACCACGCCTTGGCGGAGGCGGCCCGGGACGCCATCGCCCGGAACGGGCACGAGGTAATGTTCCACGATCTCTACGCCGAGGGCTTCGATCCGGTTTTGCCGTACGGCGAGATAGACCGCGACGCCACGCTTCCGCCCAGGATAGCGGCCCACTGCGCCGAGATCGCGTCCGCGGACGGCGTCGTCATCGTGCACCCCAACTGGTGGGGGCAGCCGCCCGCGATCCTGACGGGCTGGGTGGACAGGGTGATGCGGCCTGGGCTGGCCTATGAATTTACGGAGGGCGACGGCGGGGAAGGGGTACCCGCGGGGCTCTTGCCGGCGAAAACCGTGATGGTTTTCAACACATCGAACACCTACCCCGAAAGGGAGCGGGCCGTTTTTGGGGATCCGCTCGAAAGCATCTGGAAAAACTGCGTGTTCGGTCTTTGCGGGAATGCGGATTTTTTCCGCCGCACCTTTTCCGTGGTGGTGACGAGCAGCCTCGAGGAACGCCGCCGCTGGCTCGACGAGGCGCGGAGGATGGCCGGGGAGAGGTTCCCAGCCCTTTAGCCGGCGGCCCCATGCGGCTCATCCGCAGGAGGGAAGCGTCTTTTTCTCCCCGTTTTGGAGAATGAAGACACGGCCCTTGAGGGACTCGTCCTCCTCCACTATACCGGACAAAAGGCGCGGAGGCTCGTCCACCGGCTCCAGGGAGAGCTTGAAGGAGCCGAAGTGGATGGGGATCATGTAGCGGGCGGAAAGGTCCTTGAAGGCCCTGACCGCGGTGAAGGGATTCAAGTGCACCCTTCTCATGATGAAGGCCGGGCGGTACGCGCCGATGGGAAGGAGGGCGCAGCATATCTCGAAGCGGCGGCCTATCTCCGAAAAGCCCGGAAAGTAACCGGTGTCGCCCGCGAAGTAGTGGGCCGGGCCCCCGGTTTTGCCGAACACGTAACCCTGGTAGCGCCGGAAGGGGTCCACGTATATCCGTTCGCCGAAGTGCCTGGCCGGGACCGCGGTCACGAAGAAACCTTCGCCCTGGTGGGTTTCCCAATCGTTCAGCTCGATCACGCTCGAAAATCCCAGCTTTCTCACGAGCCCCCCCACCCGCCGGGGCGTGATGACCGGAATGTGCTTGGGGAGCCGGGCCAGGGTGGGAAGGTCCAAGTGATCGAAGTGGGCGTGGGAGATCAGGATGGCGTCCGCGCCCGCGAGGTCCTCGATCCTGGCCCCGGGCTCGCGGAAGCGCTTCAGCGCGAGCGCCCTTTTGGAGAGCATGGGGTCGGTCAAGAAAGAGACGCCGCCCGTCTCGATAAAGACCGTGGCATGGCCCACGAAGCGGATTTTGGTATCTTCCATTTGTCTTTTCTCTACGGTTATGGTCCTGTCTCATCATAGCCAATAACGGGCGGCTTCCGCAAGGCCGGGAAGAGCACCCTGGAAGCCGGCCGCCTCCCCCTGAAATTGCAAGGAGTGAAGAATGAAAAAGGGAACCATGGACAGGGTCACCGACTCCGACAAGATGATGTACGGCCCGCGCCGGCTCCTGGCCATAGGCTATGCCCCGGAGGAGCAAAAGGCCCTGTGCGGCTTGCTTGAGAGGGAAATTCAAGGCGGCGTCCCCGTGGTCTTCTGCGGCCGCGCGGATCTATCCGTCAAGAACCGCGAGCTGTTCGCCTGCACGGAGCGCCCGGCCGGGGAATGCGACGAAAAGCTGCCGCGGGCGGTGGTCATGGGCGGCGTCACCGAGCGGGAGCTTAGGCGCGTGATGGCCGCGTGGAAGGGTTTGAACCTTGGCGGCCAGCTCTGGGCCGTGCTGACCCCCACCTCCGAGAACTGGACCCTGGGGCAGCTCCTCGCGGAGCTTGCCCGGGAGCACATGGAAATGCAGAAGCGGCAGGGGAGAAAGCCATGAGCATCCCGGGAAATCTCTTGACCACCGCAATGGCCGTGATGCCCCACACGGACCCGGACCGGGCGCTCGACCTGGCCTTTTCGCTCGATGTCCCGTTCTGGCCGCAGCTTCCCAAGTTCTCCTATTACGAGGACATGTACGTCCAGGCATCGGAGCATTTTCCTGGAATACTCCTCGATATGGATAAGCAAACCCTGGGCTTTTCCTCGGAAAAGTTCGCCCTGGAGCTGGAAGACACCCTGGCCCGCTTCGAGGAGCCCGAAACCTTCGACATCACCGGGCCCTTTTCCTCCGTCTATTCCAGGTTCCTGGACATGGACCTAAGGGGCCGCCCCGCCATACGGGGGCAGCTGGAGGGGCCCATAAGCTTCGGCTTCAACGTGAAGGACGAAAACGACCGGCCCATCATCTTCGACGACACGGTCCGGCCCTTCATGCTGGAGTTCATGGCCAAAAGGGTGAACGTGCAGCTTGCGCGCCTTACGGAGAAAAACCAAAACGCCTTCATGTTCATCGACGAGCCGGGGCTCCAGTTCGTGTTCTCGGCCCTTTCGGGCTACGACGACTTGAAGGCGGCCCGGGACCTCGAGATGTTCTTCTCCCTGGTGGAGCGCCCCCGGGGGGTGCACCTTTGCGGAAACCCGGACTGGGACTTTCTCCTCCGGCAGGACATGGAGATACTCTCGCTGGACGTTTTCTCCAACGGCAACATCTTCGTATCCTACGCGGAGGCCATCAAGCGCTTCCTTGACCGGGGCGGAACCCTGGTGTGGGGGATCGTGCCCACCAACGTGGAGCCCTTCGAGAGGGAAGGGGTGGAGTCCCTGGAAAAGTACCTCCTAAGCCTTTGGGACGAGCTTTCCCGAAAGGGCCTGGACCGCGACTTTCTCCTTTCCCGGAGCCTCCTTTCCCCGGCCACCTGCTGCCTGGTGAACCCCGACGGTGAAAAGACCGTGGAAAAGGCCTTCGGAGTGGTCCGGACCCTTTCCGCGCGCTTGAGGGAGCGTTTCAGGCTGGATTGAAATCATTGAAATTTTGTTTGACGCTTTCCCGGTTGCGTCCTATAAAGAGGGGTTTCGTCCGCGAGGACGGACCCTTCGCCCGTTCACGAGCGGATTTCGCAAAGATAAAGCCCGCGAAAAATCGCGGCAAGGAGGATTGGAATGGCCCGGATAACGATCGATGATTGCCTGAAGCGCGTGCCCAACCGCTTCGTGCTGGTTCACCTGGCGGCCAAACGCGTGCGGCAGATGCGCGAGGGCCACGAGTACCTGGTGGCCTCCCCCAAGAACGAGGACATCGTGGTGGCTCTTCGGGAGATCGCCGCGGACAAGGTCTTCGTAATGAACCCCGACGTGATGGTCCCCTGACGGACCGGTGTCCCGCCGCTATAAAAAGCTTGCGGCGCCGGGCCTTCCGAAAAGCCTCTACGCACAGATGAACCGGCAGGTCGGCAAGGCCATCTCGCAATACGGGATGATCGAGGACGGCGACCGGGTGGCGGTGGGGATCTCGGGCGGCAAGGACAGCGCGGCCCTTCACTGGATGCTCTCCGAGCGCCGCTCGCGCGCGCCGGTGCGCTACGAGATGGAGGCCATCCACGTGAACCCCGGCTTTCCGGGGGGCCAGAGCGGGGAGCTTGCCGAATGGTTCAATGAAACGGGGCAAACGCTTAGGGTGGAGAACACCGGCTTCGGGCCCCTGGCGCACAGCGAGTTAAACCGCGAAAACCCGTGCTTTCTGTGCTCGCGGCTTCGGAGGAAGCGGCTTTTCGAGGCCGCGGCGGAGCTTGGGTGCAACAAGATCGCCCTAGGACATCACAAGGACGATTTGATCGAGACGTTTTTCTTGAACGTCTGCTACGCGGGCGAAATCGCCACCATGCGGCCGGTGCAGCCCTTTTTCGGAGGGGCCGTCACCGTGATCCGGCCGCTTTCGTTCGTTGAGGAGGCCGTAATCGAGCGCTTCTTTAGGGCCATGAACTTTCCGCGCTTCGACATGAATTGCCCAAGCTCGGCCGTCTCCGAGCGAGGTGAGATCAAGAGCCTTCTGGCCGCGCTTTACCGCGGCAACAAAAAAATCAGGGGTAACATCTTCCGGGCGCTATCCAACGTGCGGCCGGATTACCTATTGAAACAGCCGTACAAGCCAGTCTAAAAACGCGAATTGCCGTGTCACGCTTCAAAGCCAATTCCGCCACGTATATATAATACGCTTGCTCATTGGCTTTTCTCGTTCCTTGCACTTCATCGTTTTTAGCGTGGCTTCATTGCGCCCTTTTTCAGCTGGTTGGTAGAGATCATGCAAGACGTTCAAAACCGCCCCGACAAGCGCAACATCCCCATCGACAAGGTGGGGATCAAGAACATGCGGTACCCCATCACCGTGCTGGACCGCAAGAACCGCTTCCAGCAGACGGTGGCCTCGGTCAACATGTACGTGGATCTCCCGCACGAGTACAAGGGAACCCACATGAGCCGCTTCGTGGAGCTTTTCCACGAGTTCAAGCCCCAGGTAAGCCTCCGCTCCTTCGAAAACCTGCTTTCCCGCATGAAGGAGCATCTTCACGCCCTAAGTAGCCACGTTGAAATCCTCTTTCCCTACTTCATCGCAAAAGAGGCGCCGGTAACGCGCAGCGTGGGCCTCATGGACTACACCTGCCGCATAATGGGGTCCTCCGACCCGGACGGCAAGGTGGACATGGTGCTCGAAGTCATCGTCCCCATCACCTCGGTGTGCCCCTGCTCCAAGGAGATATCCGAGTGCGGGGCCCACAACCAGCGCGGCGAGGTGCGGCTTTCGGTCAGGTTCTCGAAGATGGTGTGGATAGAGGACATGATAGAGCTGGTGGAGGATTCGGCGTCCTGCGACGTCTACTCCGTCCTGAAGCGGCCCGACGAGAAGTTCGTGACGGAAAAGGCCTTCCGTAACCCCAAGTTCGTGGAGGACATCGTTCGTGACGTGGCCGAAAAGCTCAAGCGCGACGAGAGCATAACCTGGTTCTCGGTTTCGGCGGAAAACTTCGAGTCCATCCACAACCACTCGGCCTTCGCCTACATAACTAGCGGGCCCGAGCAGCCCCCGTATCTCGTAACAAGCGCGCGGCCTCCAAGATGACGGGCTCGGCCTTGCGGCCGGCCGTGTTGCAGAAGACCACCACCCTGTAGGTCTTTTCCTTCCCGTCCGCCTCTTGAACCGGCACGTAGCCCACCCGCGTGCTTATCCCCGAAAGCGTCCCGGTCTTGAGCCTTATGCCGTACTCCTCCTTCATGAGGCCCCGGTAAGGGAAAAAACGCGCCAGCACCTTTTCCATCTGGCGGGCCGTGATGCGATTCACCCGCGAAAGGCCCGATCCCTCCACCACCTTGAGATCCGTAATCCCCAGCTTTTCCGCAGCGTACCCCTCCACCGCCTCGGCCCCCTTCTCGAAGGTGGCGGGCGCGCCTTTTTCCGTGGCGCCCAGGGTGAGGAATATCTGGTTGGTCATGAAGTTGGAGGAGGTGGCCAGAAGCTTCAAAACCGCATCGGAGAGGGTGTAGGGCGAGTCGAATCTCATAAGGAGCGTGTCGCCGGGGTCAAGGACGCCGGTTTCAACGGATTTGACTGGCGCGAGACCGCGCTTTTCCAGGAAGGCCCCGAAAAGGCGCCCGGCGTAGAGGGTGGCCTCGCCGCGTTCGGCCGCCAAGAGCACCCGTCCGGGCGGAAGCTTGCGGGCCCTTATGAGGTCCTCGGCGAAGGGGATGAGCGGCGTCTGGGTCTCGGCGCTTTCCGGGCGGCCGCCCGCCCCGTAGCGGAACTCCACGGAGTTGAAGTTGGCGCACAGGGCCCCCACGGGCGCGTCGTACGGGTTGCTGCTCCGCTCGGCCCCGGGAACGGCGAGGGGCCTGGCGAAGAAGGAGTCATCGAGCACGATGTGCGTTCTTCCGGCCGCCTGGGTCACGAGGTCTCCCGCGGCCCTTGCCATGACCTCCGAGACGAAAAGCGGGTCCCCGTAGCCCTTTATGACCAGGGTGTCCGCGCCCCTTGCGTAGAACTCAGTTGCGAAACGATAGTCCGGGCCCAGGGTCTCGAGGGCCGCGAGGCAGGTCAGGACCTTCAGGGTGGAGGCCGGGACGCGCGGCGTGTCGGCAAGATGCGACCAGATTTCATTGCCGGCTTCGTCGGTGACCAGAAGCGAGTCGCTTTTGCCCAGAAGCCTCGAAAGGGACGCCGGAAGGGCGGCTTGGGCCGCGCCTGCCGAAAAGAAGAGCAGCGCCGCAAGGAGTGCAGCCCGGATTTTCATCGCGGCCTCTTTCAATCGAAATTGAGAAATGCGTTGTAACCCTTCGTGGTCATGGCGACGTCGGCCTTGGAGGCGACCTCGAAGGGCGAGTGCATGGAAAGAATCGCGGGGCCGCAGTCCACGATCTCCATGCCGTAGGCGGCCAGGAACTTGGCCACGGTGCCGCCGCCGCCCGCGTCCACGCGCCCAAGCTCGCCGGTCTGCCACGTAACCTTGTTCTCGTTGAAAATCTTCCGTATTTCCGCCATGTACTCGGCCGAGGCGTCGCTGGCGCCGGCTTTTCCGCGCGAGCCCGTGTACTTCGTTACGCAGACGCCGTAACCGAGCTTGGCGGCGTTCCTTTTTTCGTGCACCGACTGGTAGTCCGGGTCGAAGGCCCCGTTAACGTCGCCGGAAAGGGCCCGGGCCTTCAATAGCGCCCGCCGAAGCGCCCGCTCGTCGCAGGGCGCGCCCTGCTTTTCCAGGAGATCCGAGAGAAAATCGAGGACGACGTGGCTCCGGGCGGAGGTGCGGCCCTCGCTTCCAATCTCCTCCTTGTCGAAGAGGAAGACCACGGCGGTGTTCTTGGGGTTATGGAGGGCGAAGAGGGCCTCGGACGCTGCGAAGGCGCAGATTCGGTCGTCCTGGCCGTAGGAGCCCACGAGGCTTGCGTCCAGGCCAACGTCCCGGGCCCGTCCCGCGGGCACCACCTCGATCTCGGAGCTTATGAGGTCCTCCTCCACGATGCCGTACTTCTTGTTCAGAAGCGAAAGCGCGTGGGCCTTGATGCGGTCCTTCACCTCGTCGGGGCCCAAGGGGAGCGAGCCCAGGACCACGTTCAGCTTTTCGGCCTCGAAGGCCTTGCCCACCACCTTGCCGCCGTAGATTTCCGCCGCAAGATGGGGCAGGATGTCCAGGATGGTGAGCACCGGCTCGTCCTGGGCCTCACCGAAGGTGAAGTCCAGGCGGCTTCCGTCGGCCCGGATGACGCGGCCGTGGAGGGCCAGGGGGCGCGCCAGCCACTGGTACTTGTGGATGCCGCCGTAGTAGTGGGTCTTCAAAAACGCCACCTCCGCCTCCTCGTAGAGGGGGTTGGGCTTCAAATCGAGCCTTGGGGAATCGATGTGGGCCGCTATGATGCGGAAGCCCGCCTCCGGCCCCTTTTCCCCCAGTTGGGCAAGGGCCAGGCACTTGTTGCCGTAAACCCGCGCGAAGCGGCGGCCGGCGTTTTCCCGGGTGAGGGACAAAAACCCGTTGTCCTTGGCCTTGGCGCAGAGCCAGGCCGTGGCCTCCCGCTCGGTTTTTCCGGCGTCGAGGAACTCCTTGTATTTTTCGGCCAGCTTGAAGGCGTCCTCCCGCTCCCTGGCGCTCATGGCGTCCCAGGCGAGCTTGGGCTTTCTCGAAAGCTTCTTCACGATGTCCTGGGCTTCCTTCTTGCCTAAGGGCTTGGCCATTTTTTCCCTCCTTAATATTTTCAGCGGCTTTCCACGATCAAGGTCACGGGCCCCTCGTTTACAAGGGCCACGTCCATCATTGCCCGGAAACGCCCGGTCTGGATCGGAACACCCATATCCTTAAGCCGCCGGGCGAAATATTCATAAAGCCTCTCGGCCTCCCCGGGCGGCGCGGCCGAAGTAAACGAAGGGCGCTTTCCCTTCCGGCAGTCCCCCAAAAGCGTGAACTGCGAGACCACCAGTATCTGGCCCCCCACGTCCCGTAGCGACAGGTTCATCTTTCCGTCCCCGTCCTCGAAGATTCGCAGGCCCGCGATCTTCTCGGCCAGGAACTCGGCGTCGCGCTCCGCATCCCCCGCCGCCACACCCAGGAGGACCAGGAGCCCGCGGCCGATCGCGGCGATCCGCTCGCCCCCCACGTCCACCGAGGCCTTCGCCACCCTCTGAACCACGGCTTTCATGGTGAAATCCTTATCTCATCGAGGGCCGCCACGCAACATTGGCGAGCACCTGGAGGGCGAAAACCGCGCCCCAGCGGAAAACCTGGAGCTTTCTTACTCCTCCTATCCGGGGAGGCTCGTCGCCCGGTATCTCGGCGATTTTAAGCCCCGCGCGCGCGGCCCGGATGGAAAGAAGCGGCTCCCAGCTCACCCGGGTGCGGAACATGCGCTCGAAAAGGGCGTAGGGCTCGTCACGGTCAAGGCCGAGTTTTAAGACCAGGTCCTTGCGGTAAGCCCTAAAGATCACCATGGCGTCGGTGTAGCGGCCGCGGTGAAAAAGGTTGATTCCGGCCGTGAAGAGGCGGTTTCCGAGCGCCGTCAGGGCGTCGTCGTCGAAGCTTTTGGCGCCGTCCTTATAGCGGGAGGCGATCACCATGTCGAAGCCCTCACGCATTTTTTGGATAAGCTGCGGGATGAGCGAGGGAATCGAGTTGCCGTCCGGCGAGAACGTGACAACCACGTCGCCCCGGATCAGGGGCCAGGCCTCGCGGTAGGCGTGCCGCAGCCCGGGCTCGCTTTGGACGTGGACCCGAAAGCCCCGCGCCAGCGCCCACTCGGCGGTGCCGTCCGTGGAGCCGCCGTCCAGGACAAGGATCTCGTCCACCCATCCCGGGTCGACCCGGGGCATCACGGCCTTCATGCCCGCGATTTCGTTCAAGGTTGGAACGAGAAGGGTGGTTTTCACCGCTTAGCGCTTTCTTTCGGATTTTTTCGAAAGCTCGGCGAGCTGGCCGAAGGGGTTGTTGAAGGGCGTCTTTTCCGGCGCGGGCCTTTGGGGGCCGCCGGGCCCGCGCTTCTTAAAGCCGCCGCTTTTGCCGGGCCGGTTTCCGGCGGGGCTCTCGACGGCCCGGGCCTCCTCCCTGTCGCGGGGCCGCCCCTCCTCCTTCTTGAGTGAAAGGGCGATGCGCTTCCTTTCGAGGTCCACCGACACCACCCTTGCTTCCACCCGCTGCTGCACCTTCACCACCTGGGATGGGTCCTTCACGAAGCGGTCGGAAAGCTGGCTCACGTGAACCAGGCCGTCCACGTGAACGCCCACGTCCACGAAGGCTCCGAAGGCGGTGACGTTGGTGACGACGCCCGGAAGCACCATGCCCGGAGAAAGGTCCCCGATGTCGGTTATGCCCGGCGCGAATGAGAATGGAGCGAGCGTCTCGCGGGGATCCCTGCCGGGCTTGGCAAGCTCGGCCATGATGTCGTTCAGGGTGGGAAGACCAAGGCTGTCGCTTACGTAGCGCTTGACGTCGATCCTGGCGCGGAGGCCTGGATCGGTGACGAGATCGCCCACCGAGACGGACAGGTCCCTCGCCATGGCGTCCACCACCGGGTAGGACTCCGGGTGCACGGCGGAGGCGTCGAGGGGGTTTTCGCCGCCCCGGATGCGCAGGAAGCCGGCCGCCTGCTCGAAGGCCTTGGGCCCCAGGCGGGGCACCTTCCTTAAGTCCTCGCGGGTTTTGAACGCCCCGTTTTCGGTTCTAAAGCTCACGATGTTGACGGAAAGCGCAGGCCCCAAGCCCGAAACGTACTGGAGGAGCCGGGCGCTGGCGGTATTCACGTCCACCCCCACCGCGTTCACGCAGGAGATGACCACGTCGTCAAGCCCATCCTTCAAAAGGCCCTGGTCCACGTCGTGCTGGTACTGGCCCACGCCTATGGATTTCGGATCGATCTTCACCAGCTCCGCCAGGGGGTCCATGAGGCGGCGGCCTATGGAGACGGCCCCCCGCACGGTGACGTCCTGGTCGGGGAACTCCTCCCGGGCCACGTCGGACGCGGAGTAGACCGAGGCCCCGGACTCGTCCACCATAATAATGGGGGGCTTGCCAGCTAGATGGAGGCCCCGCACGAAGGCCTCGGTCTCGCGGCCGGCCGTGCCGTTTCCCACCGCCACGGCCTCGGGGGCGAACTTTTCGCAAAGGGCCGAAAGCTTTTCGGCCGCGGCCCGCGCGGCGGCGTCGGAGCCGTGGGGAAAGATTACGTCGTGGTGCAGAAGCGCGCCCTGGGCGGATAAAAAGACCACCTTGCAGCCAGTGCGAAGCCCGGGGTCTATGCCGCACACCCGCTTCTGGCCCAGGGGGGGCGAGAGAAGCAGGTTGCGGAGATTCTCGGCGAAGACCCGCACGGCCTCGACATCGGCGCGGGTCTTGGCTGCCATGCGGACCTCGGTTTCCATGGAGCGCGAAAGAAGCCGCCGGAAGCCCTCGGTGACGGCCAGCTTCACCTCAGCGGCCGCGGGACCGGCATTTTTGACGAAGAGCCCCTCCAGGATCGAGAGGGCCTCGTCCTCCGGGACGCTCACCGCCAGGTCCAGGACCCCCTCGTTTTCGCCGCGCCGCATGGCCAGCACCCGGTGGGAAGGGGCGGCGGAGGACTTTTCCTCCCACGCGAAGTAATCCTTGAACTTGGCGCCCTCCGCCTCCTTTCCCTCTATGAGGGTGGTGCGGAAAACGGAGCGGCCGGCGAAAAATTCCCGCATGGCCGCCCGCGCCGCCGCGTCCTCGCTCACCTTTTCGGCTATTATGTCGCGCGCGCCCGAAAGGGCGTCGAGGGCGGTTTCCACGCCCTTTTCCGGGTCCACGAAGGCCGCGGCCTCCCTTTCCGGGTCAAGCCGCGGGTCCTGGACGAAAATTAGCTCGGCGAGGGGCTCCAGCCCCTTTTCACGGGCGATGGTGGCCCGGGTGCGGCGCTTGGGCCGATATGGAAGGTAGATGTCCTCCAGGGCCGAGAGGGTCTCGGCCGCCATTACCGAGCCCTTCAGCTCGTCGGTCAGGTGACCGTTTTTTTCGAGGGATTTCAGTATGCTTTCACGCCGCTCCGATAGGGCCAGATCGG
>JAKAGN010000027.1 GCA_021815525.1 Deltaproteobacteria bacterium | reverse complement strand
GTCGCACGCCAGCGAATGTATTTTCACAGCCTGCCCCTGCCGCACCCCCCCCAGCGAATCCTTTCCCATCTTGTCAGTTTTCGATGAAGCTCTTGAGCTTCTGGCTCCGCGAGGGGTGCCGGAGCTTCCGCAGGGCCTTGGCCTCGATCTGGCGTATGCGCTCGCGGGTCACCTGGAAGTCCTTGCCCACCTCCTCCAGGGTGTGGTCGGCCTTCTCGCCTATGCCGAAGCGCATCCTAAGCACCTTCTCCTCGCGTGGGGTCAGGGTGGCCAGGACCTTCCGGGTCTGCTCGGCGAGGTTGATGCTGATGGCCGCCTCGGAGGGGAGGAGGAACTTCTTGTCCTCGATGAAGTCCCCCAGGTGGCTGTCCTCCTCCTCGCCGATGGGGGTTTCAAGGCTGATGGGCTCCTTGGCGATTTTAAGGACCCGCCTGACCTTCTCCAGAGGAAACTCCATCTTCTCGGCGATTTCCTCAGGGGTGGGCTCGCGGCCCAGCTCCTGCACCAGGTAGCGGGAGGTGCGGATGAGCTTGTTGATGGTCTCGATCATGTGGACCGGGATGCGGATGGTGCGGGCCTGGTCCGCGATGGCGCGGGTGATGGCCTGCCTTATCCACCAGGTGGCGTAGGTGGAGAACTTATAGCCCCTTCTGTATTCGAACTTGTCCACGGCCTTCATGAGGCCTATGTTGCCTTCCTGGATCAGGTCCAGGAACTGGAGGCCCCGGTTGGTGTACTTCTTGGCGATGGAGACCACGAGCCTCAAGTTGGCGCGGATAAGCTCGGCCTTGGCGTCCTTGGCCTTGGCCCTGCCGGTCTCCACGCAGGCGCGCACCCTTTTCAAGCCCAGGATGTTGGCCTTAAGGAGGCACTCCCGCTCCCTGATGAACATCTGCACCTCGCGCACCAGGGCCAGGTGCTCGCGGATGGCCTCCTCGTTCATGCCGCACACGAGCGCGGCCTTGCGGCAGGCCTCGTCCTCGTTCTCGCAGGCGGCCCGGAGGTCCATCACGTTCATGCCCAGGTGATCGGCGCACATGGTGAGCTTGGCGTGCATGTCCTCGAACCAGCCGATCTCGTTGTATATCCGCTCCTCCAGGTCAGCCACGATGCGGTTTTCCAGGCGCCAGTCCTTGAGTATGGCGAACACCCGCCGGTTCCTGCGGTTTATGGAGCGCCGCATCCGGCGGCGCTCCTCGGCGGAAAGCTCGGCCCCGGCGGTGAAGAGCTTTTCCCGCAGGGCCTGGTTCTCCTCATGGAGGCTCTTCATCTCGGTTATGACCGCGGCGATCTTTTCGAGCTTTTCGGGCTCCTCCTGGAAGCCCTCGCCCTCGTCCACGTCGCGGAAGAGGTCCTTCATGCGAAGGCTCTGGGCCACGAGGCCATCCCCCAGGGCGATTAAGTGCTCCACCCCCATGGTGGTTTCGAGGAGCGCCTTTAAGACCTCCTGCTCGCCCTCCTCGATCTTTTTCGCTATGTCGATCTCGCCCTCACGCGACAGGAGCGATACCATGCCCATCTCGCGGAGGTAGAGCTTCACCGGGTCGGCGCTGCCTCCCAGGTCCAGGGTGTCCCGGGCGTCCTCGTCCAGGATCTTCTCGTCCTCCGGGGCCTTGGCGGTTTCCACCACGTTGACCCGCTTGCCGTCCAGCACCTCGATGTCCAGCTCGTCGAACATCATGAGGGTCTCGTCGATCTGGTCGGAGGAGACCATGTCCTCCGGCAGGGCCTCGTTAAGGTCGTCGTAGGTGAGGTAGCCCTGCTTCTTCCCTTTGGAGATCAGCTCCTCCAGCTCGGCCGGCTTGGCCTCGGAGTCGGGCTTCTTGTTCTGGTCTTTCGCCATGTGCGTACCTCTTGAAGGATACGGTTGTTGAGCCTTTGACTTACGGCGCGCGGCATTCACGCGCGGATGATCATTCCCGGTAGCGGATGCCCGCCGCGAGCCTCGATTTTTCAGACAGGAGGCAGGCCAGGGCCTCCTCGTCGCCCGCCTCGCTGGCCTTGGCAAGGGCCAGGGTGAGCTCCCGCTGGCGTCTCCGCAGGCGTACGGTTTCAAACTGGGTCAGGAGCTGGCGGCATCCGGCCGGGTCCGCCGGGACGCTCTGGGCGAAAAGCCCGGCCACCAGGCAGCGGTCCTCGGCCCGCTCGAAAAGGGACATGAGGTCGGCCCGGGCCGCCTCGGGACCGAGCTTCAAAAGCTCCAGCCCTATGGTTTTAAGGGTCTCGCTTTCGAAGTCCTCCAGAAACGCGGAGCAGCGGATCTCCTCCAAAAACTCGGTGGAGACCAGCATGGTCTCGATGATGCGCCGCTCCAAGGGGTTGCCGCTTCCTCCGGCCGGCGGAGCGGCGGGGGCCGCGGCTTCCCGCGGGTTAGGGGGACCTGCGGCCTCCCGCACGTGGGAGAGCACCGCGATCTCGTCCACCCCGATGGCCTGGGCCAGGCCGCGTACGTAAAGGGAGCGGGCCACGGGGTCCGAAATCGCGGCCAGCGGCGCCTTCAGCTCCTCCACCACCCGCGTCCGGCCCGTAACCGAAAGCCCGTTCCTTGCTATGGACTCGTCCATGATGAAGCGGACGAGGTCCACGGATTTTTCCGCCAGGCCCCGGAAGGCCTCCGGCCCGTGGGCGTGGACGAAGGTGTCAGGGTCGTGGCCGGCGGAAAGGCTCAGGACCCTTGCCTCCGCGCGCTCGGCCGTGAAGATGGGCAGGCTCCTGACCGCGGCGGCCACCCCGGCCTTGTCGGCGTCGAACACGAGCACCACGCGGCCGGCGAGGTTCTTCAGAAGCCGCGCGTGCTCCGGGGAAAGCGCGGTGCCGCAGGTCGCCGCCACGTTCTCCACCCCGGCCTCCCACAGGGAGATGACGTCCACGTAGCCTTCCACCACGAAGACGGCCCCCTCGCTCCGGATGGCCGTCGCGGCCTCCCGGATGCCGTAGAGCACGCGCTTCTTGTCGTAGACCGGGGACTGGGGGGAGTTGAGATACTTGGGCGTATCGTCCGTGAGGGTTCGTCCCCCGAAGCCCAGGACCTCGCCCCGCTGGTCCCTTATGGGAAACATCAGCCGGTCCCGGAAGCGGTCGTAGGTCTTTCCGGACTCGTTTTTGCTGGTGAGCCCGGCCTTCTCCATGATCTCCGCGGATACGCCCCTGGCCCTTAGATGCATGTCCACGTTGTGCCAGCCCGGGGGGGCGTAACCTAAGCCGAAGGCTTCGACGGCCCGCCCGCCGATCTTGCGGCGCGCGAGGTAGGCGCGGGCCGCTGCGCCCTCGGGCCCCGCGAGGCGCGCGGCGAAGAAGGCGGCGGCCTCGCGGTTGGCCGCCAGGACCGCCTCCCGCTCGGAGCGGGCGCTCCGGCCGGCCGCGGGGGAGTAGCGCTCCACCTTTATTCCGCAGCGTTCGCCCAGAATCGCCAGGGCCTCGGGAAAGGAGAGGTTCTCGGTCTTCATCAGAAAATCGAAGACGTCGCCGCCCTCGCCGCACCCGAAGCAGTGGAAGGAGCGCCGGGCCGGGTTCACCGAAAAGGACGGCGTTTTTTCCGCGTGGAAGGGGCACAGGCCCACGAAGTTCCGTCCGGCCCGCCGGAGCGCCACCCGGGCGGAGACCACCTCCACGATGTCGGCCGCGTCGCGGATGCGGGAAACGGTATCGTCTCCTTTGGCCATGCCCTTCGCGGCTCCTTTCGCTTCCGGCCCTCGAAAAAGGGCCCGAAGCGGCTTGTCATGCGCAAAAAACACTTCAGGCCTGCGTCCGGAAGGCGTTTTGGCCATTCCACGCAAGCCTGATGGGGCGGCGCGCGGCGTCATCCCGGCCCTTGGAGGCCCGGGAGGCGCTTGTTTCATCGGAAAGCCTTCTCGGTCCTTTCTCTTTCATGAAAGGTCCCGGCCGATGGGTTCGCGCAGGAAGCCCAATTCAAATCAAATAATTATATGGACAGAAAAAGGATGTGTCAAGCGGAAGAAAAAATCGTCTTCTAATTGTCTTGACAAAGACGGGCAAAGCCAATAAAGGAGTCCAAGTTTTTTTACGCGCCCGTAGCTCAGTTGGATAGAGTGCCGGACTACGAATCCGTAGGTCGCAAGTTCGAATCTTGCCGGGCGCGCCACGGAGAATCCTGGGGAATCAGGCGATTAGCTTGATTCCCCTTTTTTTGCGCTTCCGGTTTTTCACGAAATTGATTTTTCGCCCGCTCCAGATTCCATCCCGCTGTTTGCCCAGCTCCGGTTCTCCCCGGGCCGGGCCGTCCTCTTTTATCTTATGGATTTTATCCCCCAATGGTGTATTTTGACAGGTTATAACAGATATAAATTTTGATGGGTTCGATTCAAGCAGCCCGGGCAAAGGTGGGCAAACGGGCCGGCCGGAGGCCTATCCGGAACCAATGCACATAGCTATGGCGCTTTGGGAAAAAATATGATAGAATAAATAAATTGATAAAAATTTGAACCGGAATTTTCGCAAGGCCGTTGGGGGCGGCTTTTTTAGAGGTTCCGGGTTTTCGCTTCTATTCCAAGACAAAACTCATCGCACATTCATGACCGCCTCTCTCCAGCCACGCTTGCGCGGGGAAACCGGAGGGCTCGAAAATGGCTGACGAAGCGAAAATCAGCGCTCTCATGCTGGAGGCCGTGAGGCTTCGGGGCAGGGAGAAGGTGGTGGACGTCGAGGAAGAAAAGGTGAAGCTCGTTGTTTTTTCCCTTTCCGGCGGCTGCTACGCATTTAACGGCTCGTACATAAAGGAAATTCTGCCCAACACCAGAATATTTTTCGTTCCAGGGGTCCCGGGCTTCATACTTGGCGTGATCAACGTTAGGGGCGACATAGAATCGGTCATCTCCATCAACCGCTTCCTGGGGCTTGCCGAGGAAGGCGAGGCGCCGCAAAACGGCCGTATCCTGATAGCCGAGAAGAACGGCCTGCGCACCGGCATCATGGTGGACGCCATAGAGGACGTGAGGGATTTTCCCCTAAGCTCCATAAAGCTCCCGATTTCCACCCTCGACAAGGAAAAGAAGTGGGTGGTGTCGGGCGAGACCATGCTTGGCGGACAAAGCGTCGCCATTCTGGACGCGGGCGGCATCCTGGAAAAAATAGCGGCCGAGAGCGGCGCGGCGGCACGCTGAAAAAGGCTTGCGGAAGGTCCCGAGGGCCGGGGCCCGCGGGCGGACCACTGGCGCCCGGCTCCATCCGGTTTTTATGGAACCTGTTTTTGGGATAGCTTCCAAACACTTTCCGAATAAGGCTCCTCACATGGCGGAAAAGCCGAAACTTGGCATGTACTGGGCCTCCTCCTGCGGGGGCTGCGAGATTTCCCTGGTGAACCTTGACGAAAAGATTTTGGACATAGCGGCCAATTTCGACTTCGTGTTCTGCCCCTGCCTTTTGGACACCAAGAAGGCGGACATCGAGGCCATGCCGGACGGCGGCCTTGCCCTCACTTTTTTCAACGGCGCCATAAGAACCGCCGAGAACGAGGAGATGGCGCGGCTTCTGAGGGCGAAATCGCAGACGCTGGCGGCCTTCGGCGCCTGCGCCTGCGAGGGCTCGATCCCCGGGCTCGCCAACCTGTCGGGCCGCGAGGACCTGTTTAAGGCCGTCTATCTGGATAATCCCTCCACCCAAAACCAGATGAAAACAATCCCCCAAGCTTTTACCGGAGTTCCGGAGGGCGGGCTTCGCATCCCCGAATTTTGCGAAAGGGTCAAAACCCTGAAAGACGTGGTTGCGGTGGATTACTTTCTGCCGGGCTGCCCGCCCGAGCCAAGCCGCGTTTGGAGCGTCGTGGAAGCCATCATCTCCGGGAAACCCTTGGGACCCAAGGGCGGGGTGATCGGCGCGGGGGATTGCGCGGTCTGCGACGAGTGCCCGCGCACAAAGAAGGACAAGAGGCTTAAGCGCTTTTTCAGGACCTGGGAGATTGTCCCGGATACGGAAAGCTGCCTTCTGGAGCAGGGCCTCGTGTGCATGGGCATAGCCACCCGGAGCGGCTGCGGCGGCCTATGCCCCAGGGTCAACATGCCATGCACGGGCTGCTACGGGCCCCCCGCCGGGGTTTCCGACCAGGGCGCGAAGATGGTGGGGGCCCTTGGCTCAATACTTGATGTGGAGCCTTTGAGGGGGCTTTCCGAGGAGGATTTGGAACGAGAAATTGAAGGGCGGCGGGCCTTTTTGCCCGATCCAGCCGGGACCTTCTACAAATATAGCCTGCCAGGCTCCATACTGAAAGGGGCCCGCAAGTGAAGCGCATTTCCATAGACCCCATAACGAGGCTCGAGGGCCACGGCAAGATAGAGATATTTTTGAACGGCGAAGGCGACGTGGAAAACGTCTATTTCCAGGTCCCGGAGCTGCGGGGTTTCGAGAGCTTCTGCGTGGGAAGGCTCCCCGAGGACATGCCGGTCATCACGAGCCGCATCTGCGGTGTCTGCCCTGAGGCCCACCACATGGCCTCGGTCAAGGCCTTAGACGAGCTTTTCGGCGTCACGCCGCCTCCGGCCGCCAAAAAGATCCGCGAGCTTCTCTACATGGCCTTTTTCGTCACCGACCACACCACCCACTTTTACGCCCTGGGGGGGCCGGACTTCATCGTGGGGCCCGACGCGCCCCCGGCCGAGCGCAACATCTTGGGCGTCATCAATAAGGTGGGCCTCGATATCGGCCGCGAGGTCATCGAGACCAGGAAGAGAAACCACCATGTAATCCAGATGCTGGGCGGCCGGGGCATCCACCCCGTCGCCGGGCTTCCGGGCGGCTGGAGCAAGACCGTAAGCCGGGAGGAAAGAAGCGAGTGCGAGGAGATCGCCAGAAAAAACATAGAGTTCGCGCTTTTTTCCCTCAAGATTTTTGATGAGCTGGTGCTCAAGAATCCCCAATACCTTGAGCTTATTTTATCAGATACTTACGTCCATAAAACCTACTCCATGGGCACCGTGGATGAAAAAAACAGGGCCAATTTTTACGAGGGCGTCATCCGGGTGAAGGACCCGGCGGGCAGGGAGTTCGTCAAATACCATCCCCGCGATTATCTGGAGCATATCGAGGAACGCGTGGAGCCCTGGACCTACCTTAAGTTCCCCTATCTCAAGAAGGTGGGCTGGAAGGGCCTTAAGGACGGCATGGACTCCGGCGTCTACTGCGCGACCCCCCTTTCGAGGTTGAACGTATCGGAGGCAATGGCCACGCCAAAGGCACAGGAGCACTTCGAGAAGATGTACGAGGCCTTCGGCTCCAAGAGGACCGAGGATGGCTACGAGCCCGTGCACCAAAGGCTCGCCACCCATTACGCGAGGCTCATCGAGCTTCTTTACGCGGCGGAGCGCATGCTGGAGCTTGCCTCGGATGAGGAAGTGACGTCGCCAAACGTGCGGAAGATACCCGAAGGCATAGGGAGCGCCGGCATCGGCTCGGTGGAGGCCCCGCGGGGCACCCTGACCCATCATTACACCGCGGACGAGCGGGGGATACTTACCGGGGTGAACCTCATCGTGGGCACCACCAACAACCACGCGCCCATCGCCATGTCCATAAAAAGGGCCGCGGAAAAGCTCATTTCCAAGGGGAAAATCGTGGAGGAGGGGATCTTGAACAGGATAGAGATGGCCTTCCGGCTCTACGACCCCTGCCTTTCCTGCGCCACCCACTCGTTTCCGGGGCGGATGCCGCTGTCCGTGGACATCATAAACCACGATGGCGCCTTGCTGCGCTCGTTCACAAGGCCGTGAAAAGGGCCGTGGTCATAGGGCTCGGAAGCCCGATACTGACGGACGACTCGGTGGGGCTTTGCGTGGCGCGGGCCTTTTATGAAGCCGGCCATGCCCTGAAAGCGGACGCGGACGTGAAGGAGCTTCACGCCGGGGGCCTTGGGCTTGTCGAGGCCATGGACGGCTATGATTGCGCCATAGTGGTGGATGCCATGAAAACGGGCGCGAGGCCCGGCGAGATCAGGGTTCTTCGTGAGGCCGAGTTCGGCGCTTGCGTGAATTCGGGCTCCGCCCACGACATGAACCTCGCGGGGGCGCTGAAAACCGGGCGGATGTTGGGGCTTTCGCTTCCGGCCAGCATAAGGCTCTTCGGAATAGAGGCCTTTGACGCCGAAACCTTCGGCGAGACCCTGACGCCCGATGTGGCCGCGGCCGTGCCCATCGCAGTGAGGATGATCTTGAAGGAACTTTCCGCTTACAGGATCCGGAAATCATGAAAACGGCCGTTTACTTTTGTACATGCAGCGGAAACGTGACCGAGAAGATCGACCCGGAGCACGTGAGACAGCGGCTCGGTGAGCTTCACGAAGGCGTTTCCTTCTTCGAGGCCGGGCTTCTTTGCTCCGAGGAGGGCAGGGAGAGCCTGGCCTCGGACATCGCCAAGAACCGGCCCGACCGGGTGGTGATCGCGGCGTGCAGCCCCCGCGAGCACGAGGCGGAGTTCATGCGGGCCTTGGCGGCGGGCGGCATGAACCCGTACCTCATGCACATGGTGAACATTCGTGAGCAGGTGGCCTGGGTCACGGAGGACCCGGCGGAAGCGTCCGCGAAAGCCGCGCGGCTCATATCGGCCGGCGTGGCAAGGGCCGCGCTCCATGAGCCCCTGGAAAAGAGGGAGCTTGACGTCTGCCCGGACGCGGTGGTGCTGGGCGCGGGCCCGGCGGGCCTCAAGGCCGCGCTTCTCCTGGCGGGCGCGGGCCGGAAGGTGACGCTGGTCGAGAAATCCCCGCTCATCGGGGGAATGCCTGTCAGGTACGAGGAGCTTTTTCCCGCCTTGGAGTGCGGACCCTGCATGATAGAGCCCCTCCTGGGGGACGTGCTCCACGGAGAGCTTGCAACGAACATCGAGCTACTGACCCTTTCTGAGCTGACGGAAGTTCTTGGATTTTACGGAAATTTTTCGGTCAAAATCAAAAAAAGGCCGAGATACGCGGACACGGAAAAATGCATCGGCTGCGCCGAATGCGTCGAGGCCTGCCCGGTTTCGGCCGGAAACCAGTACAACTACGGCATGGACGAAAGAAAGGCCGTTTATTTTCCGTTTCCAGGCGCGCTTCCCAACGTTCCGGTCCTGGACGAGGCCCTCTGCCTGCGATTCAGCGGCGGGGACTGCCGGCTCTGCGCCGATGCCTGCCCGGTCCCGGGGGCCATCGACCTCGATGACCGGGAGGAGATCGTCGGGAGAAAGGCCGGGGCCGTAATCGTGGCCACGGGAAGCGGGGTCTACGACTGCCGCGGGCTTCCCAACTTGGGCTACGGCGAGATCGCCGGGGTATACACCGCCCCGGAGTTCGAGCGGCTCCTTGCCGCAAACGGCCCCACGGGCGGCGAGATCGTGGGCCGCGACGGCCGGGCTCCGGGCTCCGTGGCCATAATCCACTGCGTGGGAAGCATGGACAAGGGCCACGCGGATTACTGCTCGGGGATATGCTGCCGCTACGCCCTGAAGTTCAACCACATGCTGGAAAAAAAGCTGCCTGGGGCCAAGGTTTACCATTTTTTCCGGGAGCTTGCGGTTCCCGGAAAGGAGGATTTCGCCCTTTTGAAGCACGCGCGGGAAAACCCGGAGGCGCTCTTCATAAGATATTCCGATATAAGGGACCTCGAAATCCGTGACGGAGGGAGCGGGCCTTCCATAATCCATAGGCCCGGATCCGGGAAAAGCGAAACGTTTGCGGCCGGCATGGTGGTGCTTTGCCCCGCCGTGGTGCCCGCAGCTGGCGCCGGGGCGCTGGCCGCGATGCTGGACGCGCCGTTGGACGGCTTCGGCTTCTTCGAGGAGCTTCACGGAAGGCTCGATTCGGCCAAGAGCAAGATGAACGGCGTGTACCTTGCCGGCGCCTGCCAGGCCCCCATGGACATACGCGAGGCCATGAGCCGGGGCGCGGCCGCCGCGGGCTGCGCTCTTTCGGAGCTTGTTCCGGGAAGGATGCTCGACGTGAGCCCCCTCCACGGGGTGGTGGACGCTGAAAAATGCTCGGGCTGCAGGGTCTGCGTGGCCGTGTGCCCGTATAAGGCCATATCCTTCGACCCGGAGCTTGGGGCCGCCGAAATCAACCCCGTCTTGTGCCGCGGCTGCGGAACCTGCGCGGCCGCGTGCCCTCTGGAGGCGATAGGGGCCAATCATTTCACGACAGGAGAAATACTTGCCGAGATGGAGGGTGCCCTAAATGGCTGACTCGGGAATTTTGGCTTTCGAGCCGAAGGTGGTGGGCTTCCTGTGCAACTGGTGCTCGTACGCGGGGGCGGACAAGGCCGGCGCGGCGCAGATACCGTATCCGCCCAACGTCAACATAATCAGGGTGGCCTGCACTGGAAGGGTGGATCCCGTGTTCATCCTGAAGGCCTTCGAGATGGGCGCGGACGGCGTTCTCATTCTCGCCTGCCACCCCGGGGACTGCCATTACAAGGAGGGCAACCTCCGCGCCTTCCAGAGGCATCGCATTTTATTGCGGCTTCTCCGGGACTTGGGCGTCGAGGAGGAAAGGGTGAGGTTCGACTACGTCTCGGCCGGGGAGGGGGACAAGTTCGTGAAGGTCATTTCCGAAACCGTGGAGGCCTTGAGGAACCTTGGGCCGATGAACGGTGATTCTTCAAAAATTCACGCTTTATCAGACGACTCACATGGAGGCTTTCATGGCCAACACATCGCATGACTTCAAGGGGCTCAAGTGTCCCCAGCCTACATTGCGGCTGACCACGCTTTCCTTGAAGGTTCCGCCCGGTGACACCGTCGAGATAACGGCGGACTGCCCGTCTTTCGAGAAGGACGTGCGGGGCTGGTGCGCCCGGAACAAAAAAACGCTCCTCTGGATCAAGGACGCGGGCGCAAACGCCAAGATATGCCGGATACAGTTCTAACGGCCCGCTGAGCTTCCAGGTCCCCCGGGCTTGCGCCGTAAAGCCGGTCCGCTGCGCGGCAAAGGCCCTCGCTGGCTTTCGGCGCGGCTTTCGCCCCGGGTTTTCAGGCGGGCCTTTAACGCGGCCACGCTTTTCAGGAGCTTCAGTGCCCGAGACAAAGACAAGCGGTATGCCGGTCCTGGTTTTCTACCTTGGCGGCGTCCTGATGGCCGTGGACGCGGCGGAGGTGGACTACATCCTGGACCGCGGGGCGGCTCTTCCGGAAGGGGGGGAGGCCGCTTCGCTTTCCCGTGGCCAAAAGGTCCTGATGCTCAAGGGGAGCGACCCGCCCCGGGGCGTCGCCGTGGAAAAAATCCTGGACGTGGCCTTTTTGACCGTCGAGTCCGTGAGGCCCATGCCGCCGCTTGTGCGGAGCGTCTTTCGGGGCGCGGCCATAAGGGATGACCAGGTGATCCTTTTATTGAGCCTTCGCGATCTGCCGGCGGGATCCGATCTTCGGGACGGGGCCTTTCAAAACCCCTCGTGATCCGCCGGCTGAGCGGCTTTCGGCTTTTGGGGAACCCATCAACGTTGTCATCAATGGCGAGGTGGCCGATGAACGATTCCACGAAAAACGTCCTTACGGGTTCCATCAGGAACCAGGCCATGTTCCTGGTTCTGATACCCATGGCCTTCGGCTTCTTTGCGGTCACGGCGTTCGTTCTTTCAAACGTCGACGCCGCCAACGACATCGTGGTTAAGACGCTTTTGTTTTGCGCCCTTGTGGTTGTGGTTTTATTTTTTTCGGCCACCTATTATCTGCGAAAGTTCATCATACGGCCGATGGAGGAGCTTACGGCGTCGCTCAAGGGTTTCGAGAGCGACAGGAGCCGAAGGATCGCGGTGAGCGTTGGAAACGAGATAGGCGAGCTCGCCCGCCTTTTCAACTCGTACGCCGACAATCTGGATGGAACCCTTGTAAGGCTTTCCGGCGCCATAACCGGAATAGACTCCTTCGCCAGCAGCATCTCGGCGTCGGTTGCCGAGCACGCAACGGTGGCGTCGGAGCAATCGGCTTCCGTGGCGGAAATAACGGCCACCACCGAGGAGCTTTCGGCGTCGGCCTCCCAGATAGCCGAACACGCGGCATCGGTGGTGCACATAGCCGACAAGACGTGGGAGGATACGAAAAACGGCGCCATGTCCATAGAATCGGTCATCATGAAGATGAATGAAATCTATCACGACAACAAGGCCAACATAGAGGAGATCATCGAGCTTGGCAGAAAGTCCAAGGAAATCAGCAAGGTCATGACCCTGATCAACACCATAGCGGATCAGACGAAGCTCATCGCCTTCAACGCGGCCCTCGAAGCCGCCAGCGCGGGCGAGGCCGGAAGGAGGTTCGGCGTGGTGGCCTCCGAGATACGCAGGCTCGCCGACAGCGTCATGGAATCCACAGGCGAGATAGAGGGCAAGGTTAGCGAGATCCAGGTGGCCATAAACCGCCTCGTGGTGGCCTCCGAGAAAAGCTCCAAGGGGATCATGGAGGGGCTGGAGCACTCGGGGAACACGGCCGCCCTTCTTTCCGACATGGTGGAGGCGGCGCAGACCACCACGGATGCTGCCAAACAGATTTCCCTCTCCACCCAGCAGCAGAAGACGGCAAGCTCCCAGGTGGCCACCGCGCTTCGGGAGATAGTGGACGGCTCATGCCATATTGCGGCCTCCATCAGGCAGATAAGCGAAGCCACGAGCCAGTTTTCGGCGCTGTCGAAGAATCTGAAGGACCTCGTGGGGCAGGCCGGCCATTGACGGCCCGCAGGAAGCGGCGTTCCGCGTATCGCGGCGTTTGCGGAGGCGTTGATTTCCTGCATTTTCGGGCACCCATAATCAAGAGCGGAAAGGGCGCACGGCATGAACCGGATAAGGGTACTGGTGGTTGACGACAGCCCACTGGTGCGCGACATCATCATCGCCATACTCTCCACGGATCCGGAAATAGAGATAGCGGGCCAGGCTGTGGACGGCCGGGACGCCATAAACAAGGTCAAGGTGTTAAAACCCGACATCGTGACCATGGATATAGAAATGCCCGTCATGGACGGGCTTTCCGCCATAGAAAACATCATGGCCCACTCCGCCGTCCCCATTCTGGTGGTGACGTCCAAGGGCGACGCCAAGATGGCCTACGCGGCCATATCCAAGGGGGCCTTGGACCTGGTGATGAAGCCCGAGGTCAACATCGCGGCCTCGCACGAGTTCATAAGCAAGGTGAAGCTCCTTTCAAGGATAAAGGTCATCACCCACCTGAAGGGCAAGCTTCCCATCAGGGACAGGACCGCTCCCACTTCGCCACAAATGGGCAAGGCGGGCGCCAACGGGCGC
>JAKAGN010000026.1 GCA_021815525.1 Deltaproteobacteria bacterium | reverse complement strand
GAAAACCTTTTATGAATAAAAGGTTTTCCCTCCCCTACCCGCACCCCCTCTCTCCCTTTCCAAAACACTTCAAGTATTGGAAAGGTGCTTGACTGCATTCGGCTTCATATGAGCCAGTCCAACTCGGCGGCGTCCTCCGGGCCGGAGCCGGCGCGGCCCGCCGCGTGCTCCATGACCGCCCCGGCCAAGGCCTCGCCCTTCACCTCGAGATCGGCCAGGCCCAGGTCCCGGATTTCCGCCGGCGGCCCTCCCACCATGCAGGTGTCGATCTTCTGGAGGATCACCCGGCCGCCCCGCTCCCGCAGCCTGGAGAGCCCCGGCGCAAGCCCGGCCCCGCCCGCGCCGGAAAGAATGGCCGCCAGGACGGGCCCGGAGGCCGCCCCGGAAAGACCCTCCACTAGCTCGTTGAGGGCTTTTTGCGGGTCCGCGGCCGGCGCTGGGTCGCCCGCGGCCAGCACCAGGCCCCCCCGGCGGTTCCTGACGGACGGGGGGGCCTCCAGGGCTCCTATGTAGCAAGCGCCCGAAACCAGAGGGGTTTCCCCCGAAAGAGGCCTTACCGGCGCCCTGCTCCGGGCGGCCGTGAACTCGGCCAGGGCCTCCGAGAACTCGGCCGGCATTCCCTGCAGCACCACGAGGCAGCCGGGAAAATCCGCCGGCAGCCCCGTGACCAGCTTGAACCACTCGGCGTGGCCGCCCGGACCGGAAAGGAGCAGCGCCGGGCTGAGGGCTGGCTCGCGCGGCTCGTCCCGCTCCGCGGGCGCCGGAAGCGGAGCGGGCGTCTTGAAGCGGGTCATGAGCCTGGTGTCGGCCGCGGCCGCGGCCCGGATCTTCCCCGCTATGCGCTCGGCCTGGCGGGTCACCTTTCCGCTGCGGGCCGGCTTGGCCACGAAATCCACGGCCACAAGAATGAGGAAGTCCATGATGTTTCCCACCGCCTTACGGTCGGTGTTGGAGATGATGACCACCGGACAGGGCTTCCGTATCATTATGTGCTTGATGGCGGTGGAGCCGTCCATCACCGGCATGTTGACGTCCAGCGTGATTATGTCCGGCGCAAGCTCCTTGATTCTGGCCAGGGCCTCCTCGCCGTTTTTCGCGCTTGCCGCCACCTCCATGTCGGGCTCGGCGGCCACTATGTCCGAGATGGCCCGGCGCATCATGGCCGAGTCGTCCACCACCAGCACCTTGAGGCGCCTTTCCGGAGCCTTGACGCAGGCAGAATCGGCGCCGGCGGCGTGGGGGGCCAGGATTTCAAGCCAGGAGCGCGAGATGGTGGGGGTGACGCCCGGCGGATAGCCCTGGGTCTCGAACATGCAGTACTCCCAGGAAATTATCTCCGCCAGGGCCTCCTCGCCCTCAAGCCCGCCGCACTCCGCGTGAACCAGCTCGCCGTCCCTGACGTAGATGGCTCCCTCCTCGCCCCCGTGGCTAACGACAACGGCCGTGCTGATGCCCGAGGCGCAGCAGATGCAGATAAGTTCCACGAGGAACGAATTCGTCACGGCCACCCCGCCGCCCGGGGCCGTCCCGCCGGCGCGGCCGGGGGAGCCCCTGGGTCTCCTGTCAGTGAATGGCGGCGTCGCTCTCGGCGGCGTCCGCTTCGATTGCGCCGGCCGCGGCGTCCGCGCCGGCCTGCCAGCCGGGGCCGAGAAAGCTCCGGACCGCGCTCATCCGCGCGAGGGACAGGTTCACCATCTGGTAAACGTCCAGGATGAGGGAGATGCGCCCGTCGCCCAGTATGGTGGCCCCGGAAAAGCCGCAGTTCTCCTGGAGATAGTCCACCAGGGGCTTTATCACCACCTCTTCCTGGCCGATCAGGGAGTCCACCACGAGCCCCACGTCCCTCATGCCCGTGTTTACCACCACCACGAATATCTTCCGGTTCTCCGTGTTGCTGGATTTTATGTGGAAGATGTCCGTGAGCCTCAAGAGCGGCAGCACCCGGTCCCTAAGCTGTATCACCTCCATGCCCTCGATGGTGGCGATTTCCGGGACCGCCGCGGAAAGGGTCTCCTCCACGACCGACAGCGGCAGCGTGAAGATTTCCTTGCCCACCCTCACCAGAAGAGCCTGGATGATGGCGAGCGTCAAGGGTATCTTGATCCGGACGCGGGTTCCCTGGCCCGGCCTGGACTCTATCTCCACGGTGCCGTTCAATTTTTCTATGTTCTTCTTCACCACGTCCATGCCCACGCCGCGGCCGGAGGTCCTGGTGACGGAAACGGCCGTGGAGAAGCCCGGCTTCATTATGAGGGAGGTAAGCTCGCGGGCGGACATGCGGTCAAGCTCCTCGCGGGTGGCGAAGCCTTTCGTGAGGGCCGTCTCGCGGATTCGGTCGAGGTCGATGCCCCGGCCGTCGTCGGATATCTCCACCACCACGTGGTTCGACTCGTGGTAGGACGCCAGCTTCACAACCGCCGTTTCGGGCTTGCCGGCCGCCAGCCGCTCCGGAACCGTCTCGATGCCGTGGTCCACGGCGTTCCTTATGATGTGGACCAAGGGGTTGGCGATCTCCTCGATCACCATCTTGTCAAGCTCGGTCTCCTCGCCCCGCACCTCCAGGTGGACCTTCTTGCCGGTGTCGTGGGCGAGGTCGCGGACGAGCCGCGGGTAGCGGTTGAAGAGCTGGGAGATGGGAAGCATCCGGACCTTCATCACGCCTTCCTGAAGGTCGTTGGCGACGCGCCCGAGGGCCACGGTGGCCTCCGACAGGCGGAAGGTGAGCTCCCGGACCCACTTCAGCTCCTTGGAATCCATGCGAAGCTCGTGGAGGCGCTGCTGGAACTGCCGCATGTCGTAGTAAAGCTGCGCGTAGGATGCGCGGCTCACCACAAGCTCGCCCACCTGGTTCATGAGCTTGTCCACCTTGCCGGCGTCCACCCGCAGGCTCTGCTTGGCCAGGCGCTCGGCGACGAGCTCGTCGTGGGCGAAATCCGAAACCGCATCCCTCTCCGGAGCCCCCTCCGGCGCGGAAGCAGCCTGGGCGTCTTTCGGGGCCTCGGGCCGGGCCTGGGGCGCGGGAGCAGCCTCCACGGCGGGCGGAGCCGGGGCGGCCTCCAAGGCCTTCGCCGCCGTTGGCTCGGGCGGAACCGGGGCTGCCGCCGCGGGCTCCTCCAGCGGCTCGGGCGCCGGAGCCTTGGGGACGGCCGGGGCCTTCGGCGCCTTGGGGGCCTTCCCCACCCGGGAGGCCGGAGGCGGGCTCATGGGGGGGCCAGCCTCCGGGCCGGGTTGAGACCTGTCGCCGAGCGCCGCGGGAGTGGACTTTTTTGGGGTGGGAGTCCGTGGAGGGACCGCGGCCCCGCGCGACAGGCTTTCCTCAAGGTCTTCCGCGAAGGGATCGGAAACGGCAAGCTCGCTCGGAGGGCTTGTCCTGGAATGATCGAAAACGCCGTCCAGCTCGTCGAAAAGCCCCTGGTGGGCCTGATCCGCCGCCGGGGGGACCGGGGCCGCCTCCTCGAAAAGGAAGGACTCGCCGGCCGTCAGAGGCTCCGGCCCGGGCGGGAAGAGCGGCTCCACCGGCGGCTCCGCCACGGCGGCGCCCACCAGCAAGGCCAGGTCCTCGCCCTCCGACGCCTCCCCGGGCTCCTCTCCGGGGGCCTCGGCGCGGACCTCCCCGGCCCGGGCGAGCAGGGTCTCGGCCTGCACCCTCACCACCTTCACGCCCAAGGGGTCCTGGCGGGGAAAGGCCAGGCGGAAGCCCTCCACCGCGGCCCGCCACTCGTCGTAGAGGGCCGAAAGCTTCTGGTAATCCATGTAACCGGCCGAGGACTTCAGGGCCTCCAGGATGTCCAGGGCCCTTAGGCACTCATCGGCATTCTTCGGGCCCGCGGCCAGGATCGACAGGCTCTCCGACAAAAGGCCCAGCTGCTCGGAAAGGTGCTCCTCGAAAATGGAGAAAAGCTCCTTGTCGTACTCCTCCTCCAGGGTGGCGAAGGCGTCCATCTCGGCCATGGCGTCCTTGACGGATTGCGCGTCCGCTGCCCGGACGAGGTCAGCCTCCGACCGAGCCAGCGCGGCCGGCGGCTCCGCGGCGGGGGCGGTCACGTCGTCGTCCAGGAGCGAGTCCAGCTCGCCAAGATCGTCCATGGGGGAAGCCGTCAGCTCCTCCTCGGGGGGCGGGGCGGCTTTCCCGGGCTGCGTCTTGCCGGCCGGCTTCTTCGGGCCGGCCGCGCCGGGCCTTGGCCTGGGGGCCGCTGGCGCGTCGGCGAGGGCGTCCAGGCGGCCGAGGAGGTCGTCCACCGGGGTCTTCTCCTCCCGGCTCTCCGAAAGGTCCCCCACGAGCCGCACCATGCGGTCCTTGCCCGCCATGAGGATGTCCACGGTTTCGCCGTCGGGGGTCCGATCCCCGTGGCGGAACATCTCGAGGAGGCTTTCCAGCTTGTGGGCCAGGGTGGACAGGCGATCGAGCCCCAGATACTCCGCCGAGCCCTTGATGGTGTGGGCCGAACGGAAGATGGTGTTTATCACCTGCTTGCTTCCGGGCCGGGCCTCCAGCGCGAGGAGCCCCGCCTCCATTTCCTCCAGGGCCTCCAGGGCCTCGGGGATGAAATCCTGAAACAGGGAAGGATCCGCCATGTCAGACTCCCTTCGGTGGACTTTGGCCGCACCGCCCCTTGGCGATGTCGTTCGGCGCTACTTTTTGGCACGCTCCAAAACCAATATTTCCGGTTTTTTCATTTTTCACGCGCAAAGCGCAAGGCCTTGCAGCGTATGGCATATTGCCCGAAAAAGGTCCGGGCTCTTTTAAGGCGCCCCATCCGCGCCCTCATGGAGATCACTCATGCTCCGAAAAAACGCCGGGCCCCGGATCATGGCAGGCGCCTTCCGAATCGCCCAGCCTTACGCCGTAGAAGCCGAAAGAGGTTATGACCTCCCGGATCCCGGAAAGCGCCTTTTCGACGCCCTCCAGCGCCTCGAGGACCTCCGCCGCGACATTGGCCGACGCCCTGGCCTTCTCCGCGGCCCGCGCCGCGTCCGCGCCGTGGTTCCAAACCAGGAGAAAGGCCTCCTGGGTGTTGACGCTCACCTGGTTGACGGCCTCCCCCAGGTCGGTGTCGGGAGCAGTGCTTCCGAAGCATCCGTCCGCCATTTCCTTCACCACCGCGAGCGTCCGGTGAACGGGCCGGAACCAGCCCATGTAGAACGCGGCCGCTCCCGCCACGAAAACCGCGAGGAGCAGGAATAAAAGGATCGAAAACGCTACGTAGCCAGCGGCGCAGGCCGCGCAGAAGAGGCCGGCTAGCCCCGCCGTCATGGCGAGGCACCAGCCCGCGAGAATCGCTTTCCGGCGTTTTTCGTCCCTCATGGGAAACCGAAGCCCCCTCGCCCTAGAGTGATTCGAGCACGGTCAGGATTTTCTCCGCGGCGTGCTTGCTCACGAAGGCCTTGGCTCCGATCTTCTCCACCTCCTGCCTGTACTTGTCCTCCTCCAGGTTCGAAAGAAAAATGATCCGGGCGGCCTTGTCGTAACGCAGTATCTCCCGGGCCGCGGCGAAGCCGTCCATGTCCCGCATGGTTATGTCCATGGTGACCACCTCCGGCTTCAAGGCCCTGTACTGGATCACGGCCTCCTTGCCGCTCTTGGCCTCCCCCACCACGGCGTGGCCGCCGTCGCTCAGGGTCTTCACGATCATTTTCCTCATCATGGAGGAGTCGTCCACAACCAGCACCCGCTTACCCATTCCCGGACCTTTCTGCATACGGCCCCGCCGTTTTCAGGCCTTGGCCTGCCCGCGGCCTCCGTCCGTTCCGGCGCGCCCCGGGACCGCCGGAGGCCTTGCGGTCCCGGACGCCGCGTCTTTCAGGCCTCGCCTTCCTGGCTGAAGGTTTTGAGCTTGGCCATTTCCTTGATCTGGAGGATCTTGTTGAAATCGAGAAGTATCACAAGCTTGCCGTCGATCTCGCACACGCCCTCGATGTACTTGCTTTTAAGCCCGGCCACCACGATGTCGGGGGGCGGCTCGATGGCGGAGGCCAGCACCTTCAGGACCTTGGAGACCGCATCCACCACGAAGCCCGTGACGCGCCCGCTGACGTTGATGATGAGGATGCGCGTGTTGCCTTCCTGGAAACCGGCCTCCTTCTTCAGATTCAGGCGCTGCCTCAAGTCTATTACGGGAATGATGTTCCCGCGAAGATTTATGACGCCCTCGATGAAGTCCGGGGCGTTGGGGACCTTGGTGATGGGGGCCGAGCGGATGATCTCCTGCACCATGAGGATGTTGACCCCGAAGTGCTCCTTGCCGATCATGAAGCCAACGAGCTGGAGGAGCTGGTCCTTTTCCTTCTCCACGGCCTCCATCACGTCGTCGTTGTACGAACGGTCCATTATCTTTTCTCCCTTGGGAGGTGGTTTTTCGGGCGCCGCCCCGGAAGGCGGCGGAAAAGGGGCGCTCCCTTCGAGGGGGATGGGAAAAAGGGAGCGCCCCCCGGCCGCGGGGTCCGCCGGGAGGACCAGCGGCCGGAATCGCAACGCCTACTTCTTCTTGGCCGACACCTTGAACTGATCCACCTGGGCGCTCAGGCCCACGGAAAGCTCCTGGAGCTCGCCCGTGATCTTCACGACGTTTCCGGCGCCTTCCACGGTTTTCCTGGCAGCGTCCAGGGACTCGGTGGAGTAGTTGATGAGCCGGCGGGACCGCTGGGCCTGCTGGCCGGTCAGCTGCTCCATCTGGGCGGTGCGCGAAACGATTCCGCCCATCTCGCGGGAAACCGAGCGGGCCGCCTCGTCCATCCTCGCGGAAAGCTCGGCGATGCTCTTGGCCTTTTCGGTGAGGTTGGCCAGGGCCTGCTCGGCGGCCCTGCGGCGTTCGCCCTGGGCGCCGGCGATGGTCCCGATCTCCTGGGCCAGGGCGTTCAAGTCCTGCATCATGGCGTTCACGCGGCGGGTTCCGGCGGCGAGACGCTCGGCGACGCCGCCCATCTCCACGATGGCGTCCATGTTGACCCGGCCGCCTTCGGCGATCCGGGCCAGCGCCTGGGCCGAACGGTCGGAGAGCTGGGAGCCCTGCTCCACGCGCACGGCGGAGTTCTTTATGAGGGTGGTGATCTCCTTGGCGGCCTCGCTTGAGCGCTGGGCCAGCTTGCCCACCTCGTCGGCCACCACCGCGAAGCCCTTGCCGTGCGCGCCGGCGCGGGCGGCCTCGATGGCGGCGTTCAAGGCCAGGAGGTCGGTTTTCTCGGCGATCTCGGTGATGACCTGGATGATCTCGGATATCTGGCTGGAGGACTCGGAGATGGACTTCATGCCTTCCACGGTGGCGTTCACCGAGTCGCGGCCCAGGTTGGCGGCGTCCAGAACGTCCTGGCCGTGCTTGATGGCGCGCGAGGCCGCCTGGGTGAGCTCGCCCACCGAGGTCTCGATCTCGGAGAGCGCCTTGTTGACGCCCACCACCTCCTGGCCCTGCTTCTGGGCCGTGGCCACCACGCGCCCGCCGGTCTCGCCCATGGCGCTCACGCGGTCGGCGGCCACGGCGGCCTCGGCGGTCTGCACCTTGGAGGATTCGACGACCTGCCCGAGAACCTTGACCAAGCCCTCGATGCTCTTCATGGACTCCTCGGCTGCGTTCTTCTGGGCCTGGCTCGCCCCTGCCACCTCGCCCGCGGTCTGCCCCATCTCGGCCACCGTGTTCTGCACCTCCTGGGCGCGCTCGGCTTCCTTGGCGGCGCGCTCCCTGTTGGCGGCGGCCCGCTGGGCCACGTCGTGGGCGTGATCCTTGACGTTGGTGGCCGACTCCTCCACCACGCCCAGGGCGTTATCAAGCATCCCTATCAGGGTGTTCATCTCCTCGGCCATGCCGCCGATCTCGTCGCCCGACTCCACGGGGATCTTGCCGGTGAAGTCGCGCTCCTGGGCCACCTCGCGGATGACGCCGGCGATTTTCACGATCATGCGGGTGATGCCCACCACGAGGGCGATGAGGAAAGCCGTGATCAAAAGGCCTACGAGGGCCATCGCGCCGGCCATGAAGGAGTACCTGGTGACGTCGGACCGGGTCTGGTCCTGAACGGCCTTGGCGTCTTCCTCGGCCGACTTCCTCATGTCGTTCAAAGAGGGCTCGACCTTGGCGTAAATGTTGTGCATGGTCTTGATGTTTTCGGCAATGGCGGTCTGTTCGGCCGCCACACCGTCGAAAAGCTTCTCGTAATCGGCAAGCTGCTTCCTTATGGCGTCCACCCTCTCGGCGGGGAGCCCGGATTCGCCGAGGCTTGCGGACATTTTCTTGGCGAAGTCATGGACCTCGGCGGCGTACTTGTCGTCCTTGCGTATGACGAAGTTCTTCTCGGCGCGGCGCATACGGAGAAGGAAGACGTCGGCCTTCAATACTCCGGCGGAGGTCCCGGCCATGTCGGCGCCCCCGGCTCCGAGCATTCCGTCCGTCATGGCGCGGGCCGTGGCCTCCATTTCACCCAAGAGCCCCTCGCCGGTCTTGAGGCCCATCCTGGTCATGGAGTCCACCACCGCCCCGAAGGCCTTGTTGTAGGCGGCCATGTTGTCCTCAACGGCCTGGCGGGTGATCTCCAGCTTCGGTTTCTCGGCCCGGACCAGGAGGTCCTTCATGTAGGCCATGTCATCGTTGAAAGCCTTTTCGGAATCCTTGTGCTGATCCGCGTACTGGGTGTCCTTGCGCACGATGAAGTCCTTCTCGTGGCGCCGCATCTCGAGGGCGTTGACCGAAAGCCGCATGGAGTAATAACGGATGTTGATCTCGTGCCGCACGAGCTCGAAAAGGTCCGCCGTGGATTTGGACAGGGCGTACTGGTAAACGCCGGCGACGGCCACGAGGAGCACGAGAACCGCGACGAAGCCGCCGATCAACTTTGTTCGAAGACTGGTGTTCTTAAGTAGCATGTTCCCACCCTTTCCCTTTTTGATTGGAGTCTTCCCGGGGCCGCAAAAAACCGCGCACGCCCTTTCCTTCCGTCCGCGACGAAAACCGTAAGGTGGCAATTTGCAAAAGGCGGGCCAAGAATTTCCCTAAAAGATAACATACTGAATTTAATTGATAAATATACGAAAGCAGCCCCCTCCTGAAAGAACGGGAGCCCGTGGCGCGGCAACGGCGGAGGGCGAACGGCGGCCCGATGCCGCAACGCGGGCACGCAGGCGGGCCGGCCTCCCGGAATGAGGCGGTCCAAAATGGCATGGCTTAAATTGGAATGGTCGGCGGAAAACGGAGCAAAAGGCGAAACACGGCCGGGCGGAAAGGCTCGATCCAAATCCCGCCGAAAAACGATGAGCCGCAAGGCGTGCGAGTCGCGCGCGAAGGGAGCGTATTTCCACCCCAAGAAATCTGCGATTTCTTGGGGACCCCGGGTAATTTTCGTGACCGAGCGCAAGACGAGGCACAACGAAGCGGATCGCGTTTTTCGGCGGGATTTTCAGAGGTCTTTGAGGTAGCGGACCAGGGCCCTCTCGTCGTCCTCGTAGATGTTCACGAAGCGTATGCCCACGTCGTAGAGGGAGGAGTCATGGGCGGAGGGCCGGCACCAGGCCACCTCTCCTATGGCGGTGAGGGGCTGGGCGTCCGAGAGGTCCACGAGGCGCGAATGGGGCCGCTTGTAGCCGGCAAGCCCCTTCAAGTCTATCTTGAGATTCAAGACGCTTCCGGGCTCGTGGGGGGTTTCCGAGAGGAAGCAGATGCCGCCGCGGCTTATGTCCTTGCTGCGGGCGGTTTCCGCCGGGTCCTTGGGAGGGGGGTAGGTGAGCGGCTGGACCTCCACCGCGATGTCCTTGGGAATCCGCGGATAGCGGCGCTGCTCCGCCGGCGGGTCTTCCTGGGTCATGATTTCTTTCCCGTTCGGCCCCTTGGGGCTCAAAGGTCGTGGCGGCCGAAAAGATCGGCCAGAAGCGTCTCCAGCTCCCTCCGGACCCGATCCGGGTCCGCCTCGGGCGAAAGAACGGCCACCACGGAAAAATCGGCGCTCCCGCCGGCCACGTACACCATGACCTCCGGCAAGCCCTCGGGCATACGCAGGGAAAGCTCCGAGCAGCCGCCCGCCCCAAGGGCGCGGGCCACCTCCCGGGCCGCGAGGAGGGTCTCCCCGGCGGCCAAGGCGATCCGGTCCATGTTAAGGTCCGGATCGGCGGACGAGCGCCCCAGGACGCTGCCCGCCCTGTTCAGAAGCGCCGCGGCCCGGCAGCCCGGAACGGCGGCCAGGGCGGCCACCAGCCCGTCGAAGGTCTCCCCGTCGTCGGGCGCGTCCGGATCGCCGAACAGGTCCGGCTCATCCTCCGCCGAAAAAGCGGGCGAAAACCCGCCGGAATCGTCATCGTCGTCGTCGGGCGGCTCCGGAGCCCCTTCATCCTTGACCCTGGTGGCTTCGAGAACCAGGTTGGCGAGGCTCACGGAGATGCGCCGCTTAACCTTGCGCGCCGGGGGTTTGAGAAAGCGGATGCCGGCGTTTTCCAGGCCGATGACGGCGAAGGCCGCCTCCTGCCCGGTCAGGGACCCGAACACGGCGTCGAAGGGGACGCCCTTCTCGAAGTAGAGTATCCCCTTGGGCCGGCCCGGGGCCGTGACCTCGAGGAGGCAGGTCTTCTGCTCCATGCCGATGAGCTGAACGAAGCTGGCGAGGCTTATGCCCCTGACCGTTCCCTCGGGAGCGTCCCGGACCAGGGCGGACTGGATGGCCTGGGCCAGCTTGTCGGGCGTGAAGGGCTTTTCCAGGAAGGAGACGAGGTCGCGCGGGAGCCTGCCGCGTATGTCGGGGCGGGCGTAGCCCGTCATGACGATGACGGGCAGGTCCGGGTAGCGCTCGTTGACGCGGGCCAGCAGCCCGAAGCCGTCCAGCTTGGGCATGTTCAGATCCGTGACCAGCACGGACACGGGCTTTGCGGCCAGGACCGCCAGCGCGTCCTCGCCGTTTCCGGCGGTGAGCACCGCGAACTGGCCCGAAAACTCCTCCAGCGCTTCCTCCAGGAAGTACAGGAACCGCGGCTCGTCTTCCACGATGAGCACGTTGTCCATGACGCGCGCCCTTCACCGGATCTGAAATGCCCGCCCCTTGCCTCAAACCGCGCCGCCCGGGCCGGCGGCCCTGGCGGAAACATCGTCACGCATGGGGCGCGAGCGGCAGCGTGACGGTGAAGACGGCGCCCCCGCCCATCCCGCTTTCCACCCGGACGGCGCCGCCGTGCTTTTCCACTATGCTTTTCACCACGTGGAGCCCGAGGCCCGTCCCCTGTTCCTTGGTGGTAAAATACTGATTGAAAATTTTGTCAAGATGATCGGGCGCTATGCCGCAGCCCGTGTCGCGCACCACCACCACCGCCTCCGATCTGTCGGGAAGGCGGGACACGGAGATGGAAAGAATCTTCCGGAGGCAGCCGTCCATGGAGTCGATACCGTTTAAAATCAGGTTCTTGAAGACCTGCTCCAGCTCGAAGGCGTTGCCGCTGACCGCGAAGTCCCCGTCCGCGGCCTCCACGCCGGCGAAGCTCACGGCCTTTAGGGCCAGAAGCTCCTCGAACATCAAGGCGCAGCGCTCCACCAGGGCCCGAAGCTCCACGCGCTCCAGGTTTTCCTCCGGAGGGCGCGAAAGCAGGCCGATCTTCTTGTTGATGTCCTTGATGTTGCTTATGGCCGCTATGATGTGCTCCATGTAGCCGCGCAGGGAATCCCTCTCGTAGGGCTTGTTCATGGCCAGATACGCCGAGGCCATGATGGCGTTCAAGGGGTTGTTCACCTGGTGGACCAGGTAGGGAAGTATCTCCTCGATGCGGTAGGACGGCGTGTTCTGGATGATGCTCATCTGCACCCGGGCCAGCTCCGTCGTGAGGTCCTCCAGGGTGAAGGGCTTTTCCAGGAAGCCGTTGCAGCCGTTCCGCAGGGCGTCGATCAAGACCTTCTTCTCCCCGTAAGCCGTCATCATGATGACCGGAAGCTTTCCGTGTTTTTCCCGGACCTTGCGCAGAAGCGAGAGGCCGTCGTCGCCGTCTAAGAGGTAGTCGGTGATGACGAAATCGATCTCCTGGCGCCTTTCATCGAGCTGGGCCAGGGCCTCCTCCACCGAGAGGGCCGAGAACACCTTGTGCCCCTTGCTGCGAAGCCCCCTCCGCAGGGTCTCGATCTGCACCTTTTCGTCATCCACGATGAGAACGTTCATAAACCGGCTCCTTGAGGGCCCGGAAAAGGCCTGAAAAATCCACCCGTCTTCCGATTTCCGGCGATTGCCGCAAGGAAACGGGGTCCCGACGTTTTCCAGCAAGCACCGTGCCAAAAACAGCGGGAGGGCGGGAAAACCGGCGCGGGCCAAGGGGCTTTCCCCCCGCCCCGCCGCGACGCCGCCGGCGGAAGCGGAACCGCCCATCCGATTCGGCCACGTGCCGTTTTGGAACGGTCCAGAACGGCGCGCGGGCGTCAATCGAGCCCGTAGGTCTTGAGCTTGCGCCTCAAGGTGTTGAGGCCTATGTCCAGAAGGCGGGCGGTCTGCATCTTGTTGCGGCCGCTCTTCTCGAAAACCGAGACGATGTGGGCCTTTTCCACCTCCGCGAGGCTGGCCGCCGGGGAGTCCGCCGGCCGGATCCGCTGGGGCGGGACGGTCCGGACCGTTTCCCGCACGTAGGAGGGAAGGCTCTCCGGGCCTATCCTCTGCCCCCGGGCCAGGTTAAGGGCCGCGGCCAGGATGGATTTCAGCTCCCGCACGTTTCCCGGATAATGGTAGGCCAGAAGGAGGCTCATGGCCTCCTGGGTGACGCCTTTTTCCGCCGCCTGCGGGCCGGCCTCATCCAAAAAACGGGCGGCGAGGAGCGGAACGTCCTCCAGCCGCTCCCGCAGGGGGGGCAGGTGAAGCCAGGCCCCCTTCAGCCGGTAGTAAAGGTCCTTCCGGAACCCGCCCTCCTCCACGAGGGCCGTCAGGTCCGCGTTGGTGGCGGCTATGAAGCGGATGTCGGCCTTCATCACGCGGCTCGTCCCCAGCTTCATGTACTCGCCCTCCTGAAAGACCCGCAAAAGCTTTCCCTGCAGGTCCTGGGGAAGGTGCCCTATCTCGTCCAGGAAGAGGGTGCCCTTGTCGGATGTTTCAAGGTAGCCCTTGCGCTCGGCCTGCGCGCCGGTGAAGGCCCCCTTGGTGTGGCCGAAGAACTCCGCGTCGAAGAGGGTGGAGGCGAGGGAGGCCATGTTGATGGCGGTGAAGGGCTTGCCGGCCCGGCTGCTGGCTCCGTGAATGGCGCGCGCCAGCAGCTCCTTGCCCGTGCCGGACTCGCCGGTTATGAGGACGGGCACCTTGCTCCCGGCGTGAAGCTCCGCTTCCTGGAGCACC
>JAKAGN010000428.1 GCA_021815525.1 Deltaproteobacteria bacterium | reverse complement strand
AATGTGGGAATGACCTTCAAATCCTTTTCGTAGACGTAGTCCAGCTCGTCGAAGCCGGCACCGACGCCCAGGGCGTACAGGACCACGTCCTTCCACGTGTACTCCTTGGTGATGGGGCCGATTTTCTTGCCCACCGCGTTCTGATTGAGCGCCATCCTTTTACCCTCCTTGGTGTTTTGGCCGAAGCCCGGCGAGATCGTAAAACGCGCGCCGGGCGGGCTTTGGTTGGGAATCGCCCGAAAACGAAAAGAAAAGAAGCCTTGCCCGATATGAAAATGCCGCGAAATGGCTGGACCTTTTTCGCGTCACGACGAAAAATAAGGACGCATCAAGCGTTTTTGGCCGGCCGGCAGGGGTTGTCCCCGGAGGCGAAGGCCGGGATGAGAAGAAATTTGAGGGTCTCCTTGACCCCCTTCACGTAGGCCTCGTGCTCGCTTCCCAGAAGCGCCAGGAAGAAGTTCTCGCCCGAGACGAAGTTGTGGATGGCGTTCATCACCGCCAGCATCTTCATCTTGGCGTCCACGGGAAACTGCGCCTTGTCGGGCACGAGCCCCATGGAATGGGCGATGTTGCTCATGAACTCGGGGACCCTGAAATCGAGCGGCGAGGCGTGCCGGGTCTTGGCGAAGTATCTGAATAAAATGAGGTTCGATATCTCCGGCTGCTCGAAAAGGTAGTCGGTCATCTCGTTGATGGCGATCTCGAGCCGCTCGCTAAGGGGCTTCCCCCGGATGAGGCCCTCCACCTCGATGAGCTTTTCCCGCAGGTCCTCGTATATGTCCAGGACCACCGCCTCGTAGAGGTCGCCCTTCTCGCCCCAGTGGTAGTAGAGGGTGGAAATGTCGATTCCCACGGTCTGGGCGATCATGCGGGTGGTGGTGCCGTGAAAGCCATACTCGCCGAAGATGCGGCGGGCCACCTCCAGGATGCGGCCCTTCATGGAGGCCGGGTCCTTGCGGGCTTTTTGCAGGGCGGTTAACGTGGCGGGTCTCCCCAAGCGAAAGGCGTCTCTGCTAAGTTTCGAGGCGGGGCGCGGCTTTCGGCCCCTTCAATAAAACGCTTCCATCATTTGCTGGAAACAAAATATGCAAGCGATCGCTTACCTTGTCAAGGAATTTTTGACGCGCGTCAAAAAGGGGCGATTCGCCTCAAAAAAAGGGAATTGATGGGAAAACAAGGGGCCTTCCTTGGGCTTTAAAGCGGCCCTTCTTTCGCCCGCGGCTCGTTCGTCTTGCCTTTTTTTCGCCGGGGGATTATAATTTATAGGATACGATTCAACCTTCCGAGGCTTAATGGAAAAACACCACAAATTTTCCCTATGGTACGTGGTCCTGGGCATATGGGCGGTGATCTTCGTCCATAACCTGCTGTTCTCGGCGCTGGCGGTCAAGATCATCCCCTACTCCGAGTTTCTGCGGCTGTTGAACGCCAACAAGCTTGCGGAGGTGGCCGTAACCGAGAACCAGATCCAGGGCAAAACCGTGGAGGGCGCGGGCCCCGACGGCAAGGCCGAGATATTCAGCACCGTGCGGGTGGACCCCGAGCTTTCCAAGATGCTTGCCGATCACAACGTCACCTTCAAGGGCGAGATCGAGAGCCGCTGGCTTCACGACATCCTCTCATGGGTGCTGCCCGTCCTTGTCTTCGTTGGTGTGTGGGCCTTCATGATGCGCCGCATGGCGGGCGCCCAGCAGGGCTTCATGGCCTTCGGCAAGAAGGCCAGGATATACATGCAAGACGAGCTTTCCGTCACCTTCGAGGACGTGGCGGGCGTGGACGAGAGCAAGACCGAGCTTGTCGAGGTGGTTGAATTCCTGCGCGATCCCGGCCGCTTCACGCGTCTGGGGGGCAAGATGCCGCGGGGCGTGCTTTTGGTGGGCCCCCCCGGCACCGGCAAGACGCTTCTCGCCAAGGCCGTGGCCGGGGAATCCAAGGTGCCCTTCTTCAGCCTCTCGGGCTCGGAGTTCGTGGAGCTTTTCGTGGGCATGGGCGCGGCCCGCGTTCGGGACCTCTTCACCCAGGCCAAGGAGAAGGCCCCCTGCATCATCTTCATCGACGAGCTGGACGCCCTTGGAAAGGCACGCGGCGTGGGGGCCTTTTCGGGCCACGACGAGCGCGAGCAGACCTTGAACCAGCTCCTCGTTGAGATGGACGGCTTCGACCCCACGGTGGGGGTCATCCTCATAGCCGCCACCAACCGGCCGGAGATACTGGACCCAGCGCTCCTGCGGCCCGGCCGCTTCGACCGGCAGATACTTGTAGACCGGCCCGACAAGACCGGCCGCGAGGCGATACTCAAGGTGCACCTGAAGGGCGTGGTGGTGGAGGACGGCCTCGACCTGGAGCGGATCGCCGCCATGACCCCCGGCATGGTGGGCGCGGACCTGGCGAACCTGGTGAACGAGGCGGCGCTCCTGGGGGTACGCAGGGGTAAGGACGCCGTGGGCATGGCCGAGTTCGAGGAAGCCGTGGAACGCGTGCTGGCGGGCCTCGAAAAAAGGAACCGGCTCATCAACCCGGATGAAAAGAAGATCGTGGCCTATCACGAGCTGGGCCACGCCATCGTGGCCCTCTCGCTTCCCGGCGCGGACCCGGTCCAGAAGATCAGCATCATACCGCGCGGCATCGCGGCCCTGGGCTACACGCTGCAGGTGCCCACCGAGGACCGCTTCCTCATGCGGAGGACCGAGCTTCTAAGCCGCATCGCAACGCTCCTGGGGGGCCGGGCCGCCGAGGAGATGGTCTTCGGGGACGTCTCCACAGGGGCCCACAACGACCTCGCGCGGGCCACGGACATAGCCCGCAGCATGGTGAAGCAGTACGGCATGAGCGAGAAGCTGGGGCAGGTGTACCTGGAAAACGAGCGCCGCCAGATGTTCATCGGCTCGGGCCTCGAGGCGCCCCCGGAGTACGGCGCGGGCACCGCGGAGGTCATCGACTCCGAGATCAAGGCCATCCTGGACGAGCGCTACCAAAAGGCCCGGGAGATTCTGGCCGGGCGCAGGGACGTGCTGGAAAAGGCCGCCGTGCTCCTCCTGGAAAAGGAAAAGATCGACGGGAGCGAGCTGGCCGCCCTCATGGAGGAAGCCGGCTGACGCCCGTCAAGGCTTTTGCCCGACCGGAAAGCATCTTCCGCCGCGGGCGATCCGGCCGAAGGCGCTACT
>JAKAGN010000427.1 GCA_021815525.1 Deltaproteobacteria bacterium | reverse complement strand
GGTGGGGGTGCGGGGGAGGGGGGAGAACCTTTTCATAGAAAAGGTTCTCCCCCCTCCCCCGCAAGACCGGATGCTTACGTGGCGGCCGACTTTCGGCTTGACATGGGCGTGGGACTAGGCTTAAAAGGGCAAATCTTTTCGGCCGAGGTAGCTCAGTCGGTAGAGCAGCGGACTGAAAATCCGCGTGTGGGCGGTTCGATTCCGTCTCTCGGCACCAGCAAAACAAAGGGGCAGCGGCTCATCGCCGCGGCCCCTTTTATTTTCGTCGTTTTTTCCGGGCCCGCCCGAAATTTCAAGGCATGCGCCGGTGGTTCGGGCGGCGGGCCTTAAACCATCTTCTTCAGCTGCTCCCAGCTCCACTGGATCATCTGGCCCGCTCCGGGCACGGGTTTCAAGGTCACGTTCTTGTATCCGACGATCTGGATGCTGGGGATTTCCTCGTCAAAGGCCGCCTCCAGCTCCTTTTTCACGCCCGGGGCCTTGTGGGTGGTGGGGCCCAGCAGCACCAGGATGATCTCGGCCTTCATAACCACCTTTCCGGTGTTGTACTCCCAGTTGTTGACGGGCTCCGTAAGCTTGACGGAGTGCCCGACAACCTCGAAGGGCGAGTCGGCCCGCTCCAGAATCTTCAGGAAGACCTCCTTGAGCTTTTCGTCCTTCTCAACGTCATAGGAAACGAAGACCTTTCTTTTAATCATAGCCCTTGCGCTCCTTTTTACGGACGGCCCGCGGCCGCGGGCAAAATTTTTGCGCCTTCAAGCTCTTTTTTCCGCACAACCCCATAAATCCGTTCGGAAGAATTTTCAAGCCGATACTCGCACTTATCGCCCCGCGGCCATCTTCTCTCATTTTGTCTTCACCGTGACCGGCGCGCCGGGGCGGATGCGAAGCGCGTCCCTTGCGTTTTTGCCTGAAACGGCGATTTCAAGGAGCCCGCGGCTTCCGAACAGGGCGATGGGTTTTCCGGGGGGACCCGCGGCGTAGGTGCGGGAGAGGCCGGAAATGGCGATGCCCGCGACCTCCACGATGAGGGCCCGGGGGTCCCGGGAGGCCGGGAGGCCCGCCAGGTCGCGGGGGGCTATGTTGGTCATGAGGTTTCCGAAGCGGTCCGCGCGCAGGACCTCGCCGGCCACGGTGTCGCCCTCCAGCCGGACCCTGGGCACGGCGAGGCGCACCAGGCTTTCGGGGGGAATTTTGGGCCCCAGCTCCGCCAGGGTCACGCCGCGGGAGAGGTATGCGGCGGCCGGGGCCATGACGTCGCGGCCGTGGAAGGTGGGGCTCACGGGGTGGCGGAAGTAGGCGGAGTTCGTGATCTCGACGGTCTCGTCGGTGGCGCCTGCTTCAAGGACGCGGGTCAAAAGCCCGTTATCCGGGGCGATGAACACGTGGCCCGCGTGGCGCGCCGCCACGATGCGCCGGGGGCCGCCCACGCCGGGATCCACCACCGCCACGTGGATGCTGCCGGGGGGGAAGAAGGGGAAGCCCGCGGCCAGCGCCAGTGCGCCGCCCAGGACGTCCTGGGGCTCCACGCCGTGGGAGAGGTCCACTATGGTGACCGTGGGGGCGATGGCCAGGATCACCGCCTTCATGACGCCCACGTACTCGTCCGTGAGGCCGAAATCGGTGGTGAGGGAAACGATCAAGGGGTGCCGTCCTTAGGTTCGAGGCCCAGGTGCCGGCAGGCGGCGGCGGAGGCCCGCCGGCCGGCCGAGGTTCTCAGCAGAAAGCCGATGGAAAGGAGGAAGGGCTCCACCACGTCCACCAGGGTGTCGGCCTCCTCCTGGAGCGTGGCGGCCAGGGCCTCGATGCCCACTGGCCCGCCGCCGTAGTGGAGGATGATGGTGGAAAGGTAGCGCCTGTCGAGGCCGGTGAGGCCGGCCGAGTCCACGCCCTCCAGGCGCAGGGCCTCCTCCACGGCCTTGCCCGTGAGCCGGCCGTCGCCCCGCACCTGGGCGTAGTCCCTCACCCTTTTCAGGAGCCGGTTCACGATGCGGGGCGTGCCCCGCGAGCGGGACGCCAGCTCCCGGGCGGCGGCGTCCTCGAGGCGCACGCCCAGTATCTGGGCGGAACGCGCGGCGATGGTGGTGAGGTCACCTTGGGAGTAGAAGTCGAGGTTCCGGAAGATGCCGAAGCGGTCACGGAGGGGCGAGGAGAGGAGCCCCACGCGGGTGGTGGCGCCCACCAGGACGAACCTTTTCAGGCGGAAGCGGTGGCTTCGCGCGTGGATGCCCTTGTCGAAGATGAAGTCCACGGCAAAATCCTCCATGGCCGGGTAGAGAAGCTCCTCCACGGCCTTGGGGGTGCGGTGTATCTCGTCCACGAACAGGACGTCGCGGTCCTCGAGGTGGGTGAGTATCCCCAGGAGGTCCCCGCCCTTCTCCAGGGCCGGGCCGGAGGTCACCGTGACGCGGGCGCCCATCTCGTTTCCGATGATGTGGGCCAGCGTGGTCTTGCCGAGCCCCGGCGGGCCGTGCAGGAGCACGTGGTCCAGGGGCTCGTTCCGGGCCAGCGCGGCTTCTATGGCGATCTTCAGGGTCTCCACGGTCTCGGGCTGGCCCACGTAGTCGCAAAGCCGCCCGGGCCGCAGAGACAGGGCCTCGGGCAAAAGGTCGCCCTCCCGGGCCTCGGGGCTCACGACATCTTCTTCTTCAACGGTCCAGTCCGGGCTCATGAATAGTCACTTTTTTCTTCTGTTTCAAAGGCCTTGAGCCGGTAAAAGTTCTTCTTCGGCCCCTCTTCAGCGCATCAATCGCTGACCGGCCGAATGCGAAGCCCTCATAAACCTGCGGAGCGTGCAAGAGCTACGCGTAGCCATTATCGGGGGTCCGGGGAGACTAGGTCCCCCCGGAAGCCTGTGGCGCCTTTTGCCTTTGCCGTCACGCCCGGCCCCGGTAGACCTCGTCGAACAGCTCCTCCGGGCTTGCGATGTCGGGCCTGCGGGCGAGCGCCTTTGCGATCATGTCGCGGGCCTCCATGCTGGTGTGCCCCAGGCGATGGACGAGGATATCCATGACCTGGGCGGCCGGGTCGCCGGCAGCGGGCTCCGGGGCCCCGCGCGGGGGGCCTTCGGGGCCAGGGGCCAGGAAGCGGGAGAGCTTGCCGTTAAGGGTGGCCACGATCTTGTCGGCGGTGCGCCTGCCGATTCCCGTCAGGCGGTTGATGGCGTGG
>JAKAGN010000426.1 GCA_021815525.1 Deltaproteobacteria bacterium | reverse complement strand
GACCCCGCACTTCTCGCAGATGACGCCGCGATGCTTCATGCGCTTGTACTTGCCGCAGTTGCACTCGTAGTCCTTGGTGGGGCCGAATATCTTGGCGCAGAACAACCCGTCGCGCTCGGGCTTGAAGGTCCGGTAATTTATGGTTTCGGGCTTCCGGATCTCCCCGTGGGACCACTCCCTGATGCGCTCCGGAGAGGCGAGGCTGATGGAAACCGCGAAAAACTTCCGCGGATCCGTGGGCTTGGTGAAAAAATCGTAGATGCTTTCCACGTTGCGGCTCCTCGCTCATGGGGTTGGCGGCCGGCCGGCCCTCTTGAAAGCCGGTTCCGGGCCGTCAAAAAGCGATTTTGGTTCGTTCAATCCTTTAAGGGGGGCGACCCGATCAAGGAGCGGGAATCTCCCGCTCGCCCGCGCGGGGCCTGCGGGATTCCTCCCGGCCCCCTCCTTCGGATTTCTTTTTCTGGGAGGGTGAGTCCTCTATGAGGCTCATCTCGAGCCCCAGGCTCTGAAGCTCCTTGATGAGGACGTTGAAGGATTCCGGCATTCCGGGCTCCAGGACGTTCTGGCCCTTCACTATCTTCTCGTACATGCGGGTGCGCCCCACCATGTCGTCGCTCTTGACGGTGAGGAACTCCTGGAGCGCGTAGGCCGCGCCGTAAGCTTCCATGGCCCAGACCTCCATCTCCCCCAGGCGCTGGCCGCCGAACTGGGCCTTGCCGCCCAGGGGCTGCTGCGTGACCAGCGAATAGGGGCCGATGGAGCGGGCGTGGATCTTGTCATCCACCAGGTGATGGAGCTTCAGCATGTACATGGTGCCCACGGTGATGTTGCCCCTGAACTCGTCGCCGGTGCGCCCGTCCCGAAGCTTCGCCTGGCCGGTGACCCAGACCCCGGCTTCGCCCAGGAGGTTCTTGATCTCGTCCTCCTTGGCGCCGTCGAAGACCGGGGTGGCCATGTGGACGCCGTTCCTGTAGCGCTCGGCAAGGGTTACGAGCTCGTCCCCGGAGAGGGTTTCAACCTCGCCGGCCGCCTTGGAGAAGACTTCCTTCATCTTCCGGCGCAGGTCCTCCTGGCGGTTGGCCTTCAGCATCTCGTCGATCTGGTTTCCCAGGCACTTGGCGGCCCGCCCCAGGTGTATCTCGAGTATCTGGCCCACGTTCATGCGGGAGGGGACGCCCAGGGGATTCAACACCATGTCCACCGGGGTGCCGTCCTCGAAGTACGGCAAATCCTCGGTGGGGAGGATGCAGGAGACCACGCCCTTGTTGCCGTGGCGGCCGGCCATCTTGTCGCCCACGGAGAGGCGCCGCTTCATGGCCACGTAAATTTTGACCATCTTGATGACGCCGGGCGGGAGATCGTCGCCCTTCTGGTAGCGGTTCACATGCTCGTCGAAGGTCATGTGAACAAGCTCCCGCTGCTCGCGGTAGCGGTCCAGGACGTCCTGCACCCGCTCGGAGACGGTCTCGTCCTTCACCACGAGGCCTTCCAGAAGCGCCAGGGGCACCTCGGCCATCATCTCGTCTGTTATCTTAACGTCCTTCGGAATGAAGGTCTGCTTGTTTTTCTTGACGGAGGTGACGGCGGTCTCGCCCTTGAGCATCCTGGTGAGCTGGCGGCGCACAGTGTCCTCTATGATCCGAAGCTCGTCGTCGCGGTCCTTCTCGAGGGCCGCCTTTTCCTCGTCCTCGATGAGCTTGGTGCGGTCGTCCTTCTCCACGCCGCGCCGGGCGAAGACCTTGGCGTCCACAACCACGCCCTCAACGCCGGGCGGGACCCTCAAGGAGGTGTCCTTCACGTCGCCGGCCTTCTCGCCGAATATGGCCCTAAGGAGCTTTTCCTCGGGAGAAAGCTGGGTCTCGCCCTTGGGGGTGATCTTCCCAACCAGGATGTCGCCGGGCCTGACCTCGGCCCCTAAGCGCACGATGCCCGAGTCGTCGAGGTTCTTCAAGGCCTCCTCGCCCACGTTGGGGATGTCCCGGGTGATCTCCTCCTTCCCCAGCTTCGTGTCGCGGGAGACGATCTCGAACTCCTCGATGTGGACCGACGTGAAGGTGCCGTCCCGCACCAGGCGATCGGACACCAGGATGGAGTCCTCGAAGTTGTACCCGCCCCAGGGCATGAAGGCCACGGTGACGTTCTTGCCCAAGGCCAGCTCGCCGTTTTCGGTGGCCGGCCCGTCGGCGATGATGTCGCCCACCTTGACCTCCTGACCCATGCGCACGATGGGCCGGTGGTTGAAGCAGGTGTTCTGGTTGGAACGGGTGAACTTGGAAAGATTATAGATGGTTACCCTCTTGTCCAGGCTCTTTTCGGCCTCCGCGTCCTCGTGCCGCAAAACGATGCGGCTTGCGTCCACGGCCACCACGCGGCCGCTACGCTTGGCCACGATGGTTACGCCGGAATCCCGCGCCACCACGTGCTCGAGACCCGTGCCGATAAGGGGCGCCTCCGTGGTGAGAAGCGGCACCGCCTGGCGCTGCATGTTGGAGCCCATCAAGGAGCGGTTGGCGTCGTCGTTTTCCAGGAACGGAATCATGGAGGAGGAGACCGACACCAGCTGGTTGGGGCTGATGTCCATGAGCTGGACGTCCTCCCGCCGCACCATGGTGAACTCGCCCTCCTTGCGGGCCGACACCACCGGGCTCGCTATGGCTCCGTCGGGCTTCAAGGGTATGTTGGCCTGGGCGATGGGCAGATCCTTTTCCTCCAGCGCCGAAAGGTAGCGTATCTCCTCCGTGGCCCGGCTGTCCCTCACCACCCGGTAGGGGGTCTCGATGAAGCCGAAGTGGTTGACCCGAGCGTATGTCGAGAGCGACACGATGAGCCCGATGTTGGGGCCTTCCGGCGTCTCGATGGGGCAGATGCGGCCGTAGTGGGAGGGGTGCACGTCGCGCACCTCGAAGCCCGCGCGCTCCCGGGTGAGACCGCCGGGCCCGAGGGCCGAGAGCCGCCTCTTGTGGGTGACCTCGGAGAGGGGATTGGTCTGGTCCATGAACTGCGATAACTGACTGGTTCCAAAGAACTCCTTCACCACGGCCGACACGGGCTTGGGGTTTATGAGGTCGTTGGGCATCAGGGCGTCGATTTCCTGCAGGCTCATGCGCTCCTTGATAGCGCGCTCCATGCGGACCAGGCCTATTCGGTACTGGTTTTCCAGAAGCTCTCCAACG
>JAKAGN010000425.1 GCA_021815525.1 Deltaproteobacteria bacterium | reverse complement strand
TAATAGAAGACCGAGGAGCCGCCCTCCGTGATGCCGCGCACCATGGCAAGCCCACCGTAAGTGAAGAGCGTTCCCTTGCCGGGCATGGCGATCATGGCGGCGGCCTGGGAGAGGGTGCCCTTCAAGGGCTCGTCGGAGCCCCATTCAAGAATGAGCACCTTCTTGCCGCTCTTAGCGAGGCCGCGGGCCGTGGCGGCCCCGCCGGGGCCTGAGCCCACCACGATGACGTCGAAGTGATTCTTGTGATGCATTGGGTATCCTTTCGTTGCCGGAACGCTGGGGTTTCGGGGCCGGAAAGCCCGGCGCGGTTTTATTTTGAACGTGCGGTATAAAAAAGGCCGCATTTTGTTACGCCCGAAAAAGAGTGCAAGGGCAGTGCCAAATTTTACGCAAGCGCGTCATTTTATGACGCACAGGAGCCCGTTTTATTTAGAACGTGCGTTTTAAAAAGGATATTCAGGAGATAGGCAAGGCGAAAAATTCGTCAAGCGATGGGGTTTCCCACTTGGTCACCGGGGTATGCCGCGCCCCGAAAGGCGAAAAAACGGGTCGCAGGTATCCATTGTGCCCGGGGCGCTGTCTTATTTCGGGTCATAAGTATACGATTTGGTCCCTTGCCCCGGATGAAAATGCGTCATGAGCTTAGGGAAAGATACCGCACCCGGTTGACCGGCCCGTTTATCCGCCGTTTATGCACTGTTAACTCATTGATTCTCCACGAATTGTAAAAGATTTGTCACATCCGCCTTAAAAGAAGCGGCGAAGGGCCTTTCGTGGTATCAACGCCCTTCGCCGAAGCCGTGGGAAAAAGGATCGGCGGTGGCCGAGACCCTCCCGCGAAAGGCGGATCCATGCAATACACCATCTTTGACACCCCCGTCATCAACCCCTTTTTCCGTCTCGTCTCCCGTTTGGGCCTGTGGGCCTTCGGCTGGAAAACCGAGGGCCGGCCCCCCCAGGAGCCCAAGTTCGTCCTGATCGCCGCCCCCCACACCTCCAACTGGGACCTGGTGGTCACCCTGGCCCTTGCCTTCTCCTTCCGGATCAAGGCGTACTGGATGGGTAAATCGAGCCTCTTCCGCTGGCCGGCCGGGCCGCTCCTGAAATGGCTGGGCGGAATCCCCGTGGTGCGCGAGAAATCCACCAACATGGTGGAGCGCCAGGTGGAGGAATTCGCCCGCCACGAGCGTCTGATCCTCATCGTGCCGCCCGAGGGCACAAGGGGCCGCGTCCGCACCTGGAAAACCGGCTTCTATCACATCGCCTGCGGAGCAAAGGTGCCCATCGCAATGGGTTTCGTGGATTTCGGCCGCAAGGCGGGCGGCTTCGGCCCCACCTTCCGCCCAAGCGGAGACATCGAGAAGGACATGGCCGAGCTCAAGCTTTTCTACGCCGGCATGAAGGGCAAGAACGAGGAGCAGTGGTCGGGCGACAGCGTCGCCGTGAAAACACCCAAGGGCGACGACGCCGACAAGGACGCCGCCTGATTCGCATCGAAACCGGCCGGCCTAAGCTCCGGAGGAGCGCCGTGTAACCTGCCATCGGGCGAGCCGGCCGATTTTCGTATCTTTTTGAGCGCCTCTGGGGTATCAGTCGCATCAGCTATACTGATTACCGAGAGGAGGTTTTCATGCAAAAATTGAATTTCCGCTTCCTTTTCGCGGCCGCTCTTGCGGCGGCGCTTCTGTCAGGATGCGCCGCCATGAGCCCGCCTGAGCCCGACAAGGCCGAAACCTTCAGCCTTTCCGCCCTCAAGGAGGAGACCGCCCTCATGGAGCGGCTCGGAAAGGCCCTCTCGGACGGCGGCGCGGCGGTCATCGAGATCCGCCAGGGCGAGACCATCCCCATCTACGTTTTCGTGGACCTTCCCTTCGCCCAAATCAAGGAAACCAGGCTCGATCTCACCTGCCCGAAGACGGCCTACATCTATATCTCCTCCGAAAAGGCCCTCGTGAGCCCCGACAAGCAAAGCTGGACCCCCATCGAGGACCTGGCCGGCGTCAAGGCGGCCTTCGGAATGGGCCCGGGCCGCATGTCCTTCGGATTTTCCGCCACCAGGGAGCGGGGCGCCTTCATGCAGTTCTCCCTCTCGTCCGAGTCCCGCTGAGCGCGGCCGGCGATAGACAAAGCGACCGGCGCACCCCCGGAAAACCCGGGGCGCCGGCTTGATTTCCACTCATTTTGACGCGAAAGGCCGAGCGCCTTGAAAAAGCTTCTTCTCGTTCTTCCCCGAAACGACCGTGGTTACTGGGGCAAGCTCTCCGATACCGGCAAGACCGGCTTCGTGCGCCTGAGCCTGCCGGTGCTGGCGGCCCTGACGCCCCCGGACTGGGAGGTGGAAATTATAGACTCCCGCGAAAAGCCCGTGGACTTTTCCCAGAAAGCCGACCTGGTGGGCATCACGGCCTTCACCGCCGAAATCCCCAGCGCCTACGAAATAGCCGACGGCTTCCGCGCCAAGGGCGTGGCGGTGGTCATGGGCGGCATCCACGTAACCTTCATGCCGGACGAGGCCCTAGAGCACGCCGACGCCGTGGTCCTGGGCGAGGCCGAAAGCGTGTGGGAGCCCCTCCTGCGCGACTTCGAGCGCGGAGAACTGAAGCCCCGCTACAAGGCGGACGCCCCCTGCGGCATGAACGCCATGCCCCGGCCCCGGCGCGACCTCTTGAAGCGCGAGATGTACGTCTCCTGCTTCAACACCATCCAGGCCAGCCGCGGCTGCCCCAACAACTGCAACTACTGCGCGGTGACCTCCTTTTTCGGCAACCGCTACCGGGTCCGGCCCGTGGACGAGGTGCTCGCGGACATCAAGACCTTCGACACCCGCGATTTCTTCTTCGTGGACGACAACATCATCGCCAAGCCCGACTACTCAAAGGAGCTTTTCCGCAAGCTCATACCCCTCAAAAAGGTGTGGGGCGGCCAGACCACCATCCACCTGGCCAAGGACCCCGAGCTTCTCGCGCTTTATGCAAAAAGCGGCGGGAAATACGCCTTCATCGGCTTCGAGACCCTCTCCCGCAAGAACCTGGGCGACGTCCGCAAGTCGTGGAACACCCCCGAAAACTACGCCGCGGCCATCCGCACCATACACGACGCCGGCGTCAACATCCTGGCGAGCTTCATCTTCGGGCTGGACCACGACGGCCCCGAGGTCTTCCGCGACACCTTCGACTTCATC
>JAKAGN010000424.1 GCA_021815525.1 Deltaproteobacteria bacterium | reverse complement strand
AGGAACCCTTTTCTGCGAAAAGGGTTCCTCCTCCCCCTCCCCCCGATGATTTTTCTACTCGGGCGCTTGGTCGCGGCGGGCGGTGATTTTTTCGATGAGGTCTCTTAGCTGGCTGATTTTGAAGGGTTTTGCGATGAAGTCCACGGCGCCGCATTTCATGGCTTCGGTGGCGGTGGTGACCGTGGCGAAGCCCGTGATTATTATGACCTTGGTTGCGGGCGAGTTTTCACGCACGAAGCTTAAGACCTCGAGGCCGTCGGGCTTGCGCATCTTGAGATCGGTGACCAGCACGTCGAAGCCGCCCCGGGCCAGGCGGTCCACGGCCTTCTGGCTTTCGGTGAAGGTTTCCACCTCGTAGCCGATCTTCTCCAGGCTTTCCCGCAGGCGTTCGCAGACGATGGGTTCGTCGTCCAGCACGGCCACCTTGCCCCGGGCGCTCATTGGTCGGACCTGCCCTTGAGTTTTCCGGCTTTTTTCGCGGCCTTCTTCACGAGGGCGCCCAGGCTTTCCATCTGGAAGGGCTTGTTGATGAAGTCGAAGACTCCGGAGAACTCCGCCTCGCGGGCCGACTCCATGCTGGCGTAGCCGGTTATGATGATGACCTGGGTGCGGGGGGCGCGGTTCCGGACGAAGTGCATGACTTCGAGCCCGTTGGGGCCCTTCATCTTGAGGTCCGTGATCACCACGTCGAACTCCTTTTCCGCGAGGCGCGCCAGGGCCTTGGGGCTTTCGGTGAAGGTCTCCACGGAGAATCCGTTTTTCCCCAGGTAGTCGGACAGCCGCTCGCACACGATGGATTCGTCGTCCAAGACCAGGACTTCATAAGCCGTGCTCATTTTTTTCTCCGGTTGCTTGAGGATGATTTCAGGGATGGGCGTCCCGCGCAGGCCGTGCGGGTCGGAAAATTTCGTTTGAACTTAAGCATTATACCTCATTTTTGCAAGGCATTGAAAGGCCAAACGCCATTTCGCGCCGTTTCAGGCCGAAAGCGCCTGCTCGCGCTCCATGAAGCGCGCCAGGCACTGCGTGACAAGGCTGTCGTCCCGCAGGAAGATGTCCAGCTGGCGGGTGAAGCCTATGAGCCGGCCCACCATGGCGAGGCGTTTCTCCATGATCTCCCGGTTGATTTTCTTTATGCGGCCGATGACGAGGTCCCCCTTGCCCTCCACCACGAAGTCGTGGTTCGAGAGTATGGCCTTGAGGAGCGAGGCGCGGCGCGCGCGGCGGGCCGGCTCGGTGACGCCGCCCGCGAAGCGGAAGTAGATGTAGTTGTCGTTCCGGCGCTCGGAAAGGTAGGCGTCCACGATGTTGAAGTGGTAGCCGAGCTTCAAGTTCAGGTTCAGGTACTCCGCGGAGACTATGGCGAGGTTCTGCTCCGGCATCATGGGAAGGGGCCCGGTAAGCGCCAGGCTTCGGGTGGCGCTCGCCATGAACCCGTCCAGGTCCATGTCGGCGGGCTCGGTGGCCCACACGCCCTCGGCGGTGAGGCCCGCCAGGACGGCGGAGAGGGGGGCGGAGCTGACCGCGTCCATCTCCACGGTGGTGGAGCCGCCGGTGTCCGTGACGCCGCCTCCGATGTCGATGAGGACGAGGTCGATGGGTATGGAAAGGGCGAGGCGGAACACGTAGCGGCTGCCGGGGCTGGGCTTCACCCAGTGGCCTTCGCCCAGGTGCCCCACGGCCTTTTCGTGGGCGAAGCGGATGATGTCGTGATAGGTGGCGCAGTTCTGGGCGGTGAAGTGGGAGGAGTTGGGGTCCTTCAGGTTCAGGGGCGCCACCTTGCCGAGAATGTTCCGAAGGAGCCGGAACTCCCGGGAGTCCTCGTAGGAGGAGCTGCGCAGGAGCTGGTGGTGGAGGAGCCCCTCCACCTTGCCGCGGTAGACGGTGTTTTCCTCGGCGTCCACCGTGACGTCCCCTTCTTCGGCGAGGACCTTCGTGGCGTCCCCCATGTCCAGAATGGCGGGCACGCGGAACTCCCGGGCTATGGCCGCCAAATGCCCGGTGGGTGTCCCGATGTCGGTCAGGACAGCCGCGGCGCGGGAGACTGCTGATGCGAGCCTGGGGGTGGAGAAGCGCGCCACCAGGACCGCTCCGGGCGGGGCGTCCTCCAGGGAGCCCTCGCCGGAGATCACGTGGACCGGCCCGTGGCCTATGCCCCGGCAGGCCACCTGTCCGCGGCCCTTCATGAGCACCGGGTGTCCCGCGCCGCCCCCGATGGCCGGGGATCGCGGCGTGGACGCCATGAGCCTAAGCGACCGGGCCTGGAGGATGAAGACGCGGCCCTCGCCGTCAACGGCCCATTCCACGTCCTGGGCGCGCTTGCGGTACTGCTCGATGGAAAGGGCCAGGGCCGCGATCTCCGCTATCTTTTCATCCGAAAGGCAGGGCGCGTCGCGCCGCTCCTCCGGCACCGGGACCCGCTCGAAGCCCCGGCCGGGCGCCACCCTGTGCATCTCGGTCTTGCTTCCTATGGAGCGGGCCAGCACCGCGTGGGGCGCCCTTCGGGACACCGCGAACACGTCGGCCGCCCCGCTGCCGTCCACCACGCTGCTTCCAAGCCCCGGGGCCGCCACCGCGATCATGGCCTCGCTTTCGGGCCGGTTGGGATCCAGGGTGTAGATGACGCCCGCGGCCGAAGCCGGCACCATGCACAGGCAGCCCACCGCCATGAGGCCGTGGCCGGGGTGGAAGCCCTTGCGCTGCCGGTAGCGCATCACCTGGTAGGAGTAAAGGCTCGAAACCACCTCGCGGTAGCCGTCGGCGATGTCCTCGGGGTCCACCCCCAGCACGGTGCGGTACTGGCCCGCGAAGCTCTGGGCCCCGTCCTCGCCCAGGGCGCTGGAACGAACGGCCAGAAGCGGGCAGTTCTTCTTCCGCTTGAGGCGGGACGCGTTCCGCGCAAGGGCCTTCTTAAGCTTCCGGGGAAGGGCGGCCTCGCGGATGGCTTTTTCCAGGTCCGCGGCGGCGCGGGTGAGCACCTCGCGGTCCGCGTTCTCCGGCAGGGCCAGGACCTCGTCCACCTTGAGGGAAATACCCGATTGCTCGAAGAACTCGCGGCAGGCGTGGGCGGACACCACGAAGCCCTCGGGAACGGAGAGCCCGAGGCGGTTCCTGATGGCCCCCAGCCGCGCCATCTTCTCCCCGATGACGCCCGCGTGCTCCTCGTCCGCCTCGGAAAGGAGATC
>JAKAGN010000423.1 GCA_021815525.1 Deltaproteobacteria bacterium | reverse complement strand
GTGGTGTGCGGCGCGGCCCCTCTTTCCGTCGAGCTTTTCAGGCGCTTCGAGGCCCACTCCGGCATGAAGATACTGGAGGGCTACGGCTTGACCGAGGGCGCGGTGGCATCCTCCATCAACCCCAAGGACGGGGAGCGCAAGATCGGCTCGGTGGGGATCAGGATGCCCTACCAGAGGGTGCGCATCATCGAGGTGGACGACGCGGGCCGCTTCGCGCGCGGGCTTTCCACCGGCGAGATCGGCTGCGTGTGCATAAGCGGCCCCAACATCTTCAAGGGCTACGTGGAGGACTCCCACAACGAGAAGATCTGGCCCGAGGAGGGCTGGTTCAACACCGGCGATCTGGGCCGCCTGGACAAGGACGGCTACCTGTGGCTCACCGGCCGCAAGAAGGAGCTTATCATTCGCGGCGGGCACAACATCGACCCGGCCGCCATCGAGGAGCCCATCTACAGGATGCAGGGCGTCAAGATGGTGGCGGCGGTGCCCCGGCCCGACCCCCACGCCGGCGAGGTCCCCGTGGCCTACGTGGAGGTGGCCGAGGATTCCGGCATCACCGAGGCCGCCATCATGGAGTGGGCCAAGGCTAACGTCGGCGAAAAGGCCGCGGTGCCCAAGGAGATCATCATAACGCCCCAGATACCCTTGACGCCCGTGGGGAAGATATTCAAGCCGGCGCTTAAGTGGGACGCCACGAAAAGGGTCTACGAGGAGGAGCTGAAGGCCCTTGGCGAGCTTGTGGAATCGGTCTCCGTGGCCGTGGGCGAGCATAAGAAGTTCGGCACCGTGGCGCGCATCTTCGTGAAGGCCGCGCCGGGCGTGGCGGCCGAGGCCGTTAAAAACCGCGCGGCGGAGATACTGGCCCGCTATACCGTCCACCACGAGCTGGTCGTGGAGTAGCAGCCTGTCTAAAAACGCGAATTGCGGCGTCGCGCATTAAAGCCAATTCCGCCACGTATAGAAACTACGTTTGCTCATTGGCTTTTCGCGCTCCTGGCACTTCATCGTTTTTATCCAGGCTTCACATGGCACCTTTTTCAACGGGCTCGTCGATGCGGCGTGTAGTGGTGGTGGCCGGGCCCACCGGCGTGGGGAAGACGGCGCTTTCCATCGAGGTGGCCCGGGCCGTGGGCGGCGAGATAATCTCGGCGGACGCCGTGGCGGTCTACCGCCATCTCGACGTGGGAAGCGCCAAGCCAACTGCGGAGGAGCGTGCGCAGGTCCCCCATCACCTGGTGGACGCGGCGGACCCCGGCGAGGATTACGACGCCGCCCGTTTCGCCCGCGAGGCCGGCGCCGCCGCCGAGGACATCCTGGGCCGCGGCCGGGCCGTGGTGCTGGCGGGCGGAACGGGCCTCTACATCAAGGCCTTTCTCTACGGCCTGATCCCGGAGGGCGAAAGCGACCCGGCCCTGCGGGAGGCCTTGCGCGAGGAGGCCCGGCAGCTGGGCGTGAAGGCCCTTCACGAAAGGCTTTCGCTCCTCGACCCGGCAACGGCTGCGCGGGTTCACGAAAATGACGCATATAGGATCGTCCGGGCGCTTGAAATCATGGCCCGAACCGGCCGGCCGGTTTCCGCCAGCCGCGGCGCACACGCTTTTGCGCGGCCCCTTTGGGACGCCCTGTTCCTTCACCTTAATCTCGAACGCGGGGAGCTTTACCGGCGCATCGAGGAGCGGGTGGACCGAATGATGGCCGAGGGCCTCCTGGAGGAAGTCAGGGACCTTCTGGATCGCGGCTACGGGCCGGATCTGAAATCCATGCGCTCCATAGGCTACCGGCACATGGCGGACGTGATCCTGGGGCGCGTGGGGCTTAACGATGCCGTGGCCTTGCTCAAACGCGACACGAGAAGGCTCGCCAAGCGCCAGAACACGTGGTTCCGAGCCGTGCCCGGGGCTTTGCGGACAGATCCCGGCGACGCCGGGGCCGCGGTGCTTTTGGCCAGGCGGCATTTTTCGCAGGATCGGTGAGTAGCCCCCGGGCCGCCGCCCGCCGGGAAACGCTCACGAGAAAGGGAGAAAGACCCATGAAAAGCCTCACCCGACGCGCTTTTTCGGCCGCCGTCCTCCTCCTCGTCCCGGTCTTTTTCGCGGCCGCAGACGCCATCGCCGCCGGGCCCGCCGCCGCGACCGCCCCTGCGGAGGCCTCCGCCGTGACGCGCAGCATCGACCTGGGTGAGGGCGTCAGCCTCGTCATGGTGAACGTCAAGGGTGGCGTGTTCAAGATGGGGTCGGCTCTTTCGGGGCGGGAGGTTTCCAAGCGCTACGGCGGGCCGGCCGAAAGCTACCAGGACCAGAACCCGCAGCACGAGGTGGCCGTGAAGGGCTTCTGGATGGGCAGGACCGAGGTTACCCGCCGCCAGTTCGCGGCCTTTGTCCGGGCCACCCGCTACGAGACCGAGGCCGAGAAGGCGGGCTTCATGGAAGGCCTGGACTGGTCCGGCGACGGCTGGGCGCCCAAGGAGGGGCTCGACTGGAAAAAGCCCGGCTTCGTCCAGTCCAACGCGCATCCGGTGGTGGGCGTCTCCCACAACGACGCCAAGGCCTTCTGCGCGTGGCTCTCCAAGAAGAGCGGGCTTTCCTTCCGCCTTCCCACCGAGGCCGAGTGGGAGTACGCGGCCCGGGCCGGCTCCACCACCGAGTTCCCCTGGGGCGACGACATAGCGGGCGGCAAGGGCTACGGCAACGTGTGCGACGAAACCGCCCAGGCCGCGGCCGAGAAGCACGGCACCCGCTTCACCGGCACCTTCCCCTTCTCCGACGGCTACGTGTTCACAGCCCCCGCCGGACGCTTCAAACCCAACGACTGGGGCCTTTTCGACATGCAGGGAAACGTCGAGGAGTGGTGCGAGGACTGGTACGGCGACGACTACTACGACTCGGCCCCCAAGGACAAGCCCCAGGACAACCCAAAGGGGCCCGAGAAGGGCGAGACCCGCATCGTGCGCGGCGGCAACTGGTACCTGGCCCCGGCCCTCGACCGCTGCGCCTACCGCTCGGGCTACGAGCCCGACAAGGCGTGCGACCAGGTAGGTTTCCGCGTAGTTTGTGACTAACTACGGCCGCCCACAGGCGCGATCATCCAGGCCGCCCACAAGCGCGATCCGCTGTGTTGCGCGTCGTCTTGCGCTTGGTCACGTACGAAAAGTACGCTCCACTCGCGCGCGCCTCGCGCGCCTTGCGGCT
>JAKAGN010000422.1 GCA_021815525.1 Deltaproteobacteria bacterium | reverse complement strand
GCGGTGGGCGGCCAGGTGGGGGTGGCTCTGGAACACGGAGGCCAAGCGCTGGGAGAGGACCTTGCGGCGTTCGGGCGCCTCGTTTAAGACCGGCGGGCAGAGCGCAAGGGCCGCGTCGCAGTCCTTGCGGCTTTTCATGAAGAAGATGGCGGGGAGAAGGTCGTACTGGCGGAGGACCGCGAGTATCTCTCCCATTGGCGGAAGGCCCCGGACGTTCCGGAAGCGCGGCGGCCGTTTCTCCTTGGCGAAGTCCCGGACCCTGCGGTCGAGGCCGCCGCAGGCCGAAAGGCCCTTCATGGGGCACAGGGGCAAAAGGGTGCCGTAGGGGTGAAGAAGGAGCGGCACCAGGGGCACGGGCCGCCGGGTCTCCGAGACCACCGTCATGGGGCGAGCCCGGATGCTTTCGAGCCAGCCAGCGAGGTCCCCCGCGTTTCCCACGGTGGCGGAAAGGAGAAGGAGGCGGATGCGCGGCGGGAGGTAGATCAGGGTCTCCTCCCACACGACGCCGCGGTCCGGGTCGCTTATGTAGTGCGCCTCGTCCATCACCACGAAGTCCGTGGAAATGTCCGTTCCCCTGTGCATGTTGTCGTAGAGCTGGTTACGGAGGATCTCGGTGGTGCCCACTATGATGGGCGCGTCGGCGTTCTCCTTGCGGTCGCCGGTAAGGATCCCCACGTTTTCCGGGCCGAAGATGCGAGAAAACTCCAGGTACTTGGAGTTGGAGAGGGCCTTTAGGGGCGATGCGTACCAGGAGCGGCCGCCTGACTCCAGCACCTTGCGCATGGACGTGACCGCGATCCAGGTTTTGCCGGAGCCCGTGGGGGCGGTCACCAGGCAGTCGCCGCAAAGGGAGGCCTCCACCGCTTCCAGCTGGAAGGGATCGGGAGTGAAAGGGCGCTCCTCGGGGGTCCCGATGCGGGAGAAGGCGCGCTTCAAGCGCTGATCCGCGCCGGGAATCAGAAGGGGGCGCCGCGGCTCGCCGGATGAGCGATGGGGGTTCCGATGATAATATCTGGAAATGGTCCTTACCTTTCAAAAACAAACGGGGAAGCGGCCGATCGACCGCTTCCCCGCTCGCTATTCAAACCGGAAGGTCTTTTAGGAGCACTTTCCGCTGCATCCGCCTCCGCACTCGCCCTTGCTAAGCTCAAGGCCCGAGGAGATGTCGAAACCCATTGGGGTGAAGTCGATCTTCAAGGGCTTGGCCTGCTCCATGAACTCCTTGTCCACGAGGTAGGTGAAGCCGTTGATGTCCAGCACGTGGTCGTTCGCCTGCGGCTCGTCCAGAGCCAGCGCCAGTGACGGCCCGCCTCAGCCGTGCTGGTTCAGGAACACCCTGATGGGCGAGACCGACGGCTGTTCCTTGAAATATTCCGCGAACCTTTCGTGCGCGGACTGTGTGACCGTAAGCATTGCGCCTCCTTATCGGTAATGGATCGGTTTATCAAAAAACCTTCCATAGAAGATAACCAAAGGAGGCGTCTTGTCAATAGTTTTCGCCCGCCCCATAGAAAACATCCACTTCGGCGGGCTTAAGGCGGCCTGCCGGCCTAGTGGGAGCCGCAGCCTCCGCCGCAGCTTCCGCAGCCTCCGCCCTTGGGGAGCACGAGGCCGGAGCTGATGTCGAAGCCGTCGGCCGAAAAGTCGATCTTTATGGGCTGCGCCTCGGCCATGAAATCCTTGTCCACGAGGTAGGTGAAACCATTCTTTTCGAAGACCTGGTCGTTGGCCTGGGGATCATCGAGGGCTAGCGCCAGGGAGGGCCCGCCGCATCCGTACTGGTTCAAGAAAACCCGGATGGGCGTAACCGGCGGCTTATCCTTGAAATATTCCGCGAACTTCTCATGCGCGGCGCTGGTGACTTCAAACATTGTATGCTCCTCCTCAAAATGGACGTTTGCCGTTACAAACCACGTACAAATTATAAGGAGGGCGAAAGGATTGTCAATAATATTAAGATATTCAATAGGTTTGGGAAAGAGTATTGAAAATGTCCCTGTAGACCGCCAGGTCCTTTCCCGAAAAAAGCACGAAGATGACCTTTTCGATGGAGGGGTTCTCCACCAGGAATCGGGCGCTCACCTCCACGGCCACCTCCGCGGCCTCGCGGATGGGGTAGCCGAAGACCCCGCAGGAGATGGCGGGAAAGGCCACGCTGCGGCAGGCGTTCTGGACCGCGAGCGCAAGGGAGTTCCGGTAGCAGCCGCCCAGGAGAAGGGCGTCCTTTTCCGTTCCCGAGTACACGGGCCCCACGGTGTGGATGACGTGGCGGGCAGGCAGCCGGTAGCCCTTCGTTATGCGGGCCTCGCCGGTGGGGCAGCCCCCCAGGGTGCGGCACTCGGCCAGAAGCTCGGGGCCCGCGGCCCGGTGGATGGCGCCGTCCACCCCGCCGCCGCCCAGGAGACTGCGGTTGGCGGCGTTAACGATGGCGTCCACGGATAGCTTCGTGATGTCGCCCTGGATGGCTTCCATGCGGGAAAAAACGCTCGCGTCCATATACTTTTCTCCCATGCGCAACTGTCACAGTTCATAGAGGGTCTCGTCCCGGCTGGGCCCCCGTTTCAGCGGGGTTTCCGGGGCCGCGGACTTTTTCCCGGCGGGAAGGAAGGGCTCGTTTTCCAGCGCCCCCTCCATTTCGGCCTCCACGCTTTTCGGGTCCTCGCCGGCCTCGATGCGGGAGAGCGCCTCCTCGAAGGGTGCGGAAAGCCTCACCCCGGCCTTCTCGGAGAAGCGGCGGAACATCTCCGCCGAGCCGCGGGAGTCGCTTTCGTCGAGGTTTTCGGCGGCCGCGGCGAGGCTTCCCACGGCCTGCTCCATCCTATCGGGATCGAAGCCGGGCGCGTCATCGGCGTCGTCCGCCTTTTTATTCGCAACCGAAAAAAGCGACATGCGCCGGGCCAACATTGCGCCGCAGCGGGGGCAGGGGGGCGTCTTTTCCGTGTTCACCCCAGGCGAAAAAAAGCTGAAAATGGTGTCGCAGCTCTCGCAGAAAAACTCGTAGATGGGCATGGGCGCTTCCTTGGGTATTTTTTCGCGGGACGGCGGAAAGGATACGGCGGGCGGACCTTGCTGTCAAGAAGGGGCGGGGCCTTGTTGACTTCGGCCGTCTTCCTTGTTATGCGACGCCCAACAATTGGCATCTTACGAACAGAAAGGACAATCCATGAAAGAGCGCACGCTTTCCATCGTAAAG
>JAKAGN010000025.1 GCA_021815525.1 Deltaproteobacteria bacterium | reverse complement strand
GCCGCCAAGTTTAAGCAGCATTCCCCCTCCCCGCCTTCCACAGCGACCGGAAAAACCGATGAGCCAGGCCTACGTCCACGGCTACGACCCCAGGGAAAACACGCGGCTTCTGGACCAGGCCGAAACCCTGGCGGAGCTTATCCACGCCGACTCCGTCTTTCCAGCGAAAAGCCGCATACTCGAAGCCGGCTGCGGGGTCGGGGCCCAGACCCTGACCCTTGCCCCCAAAAACCCTGAGTCCCATTTCACCTCCATCGACATCAACGGGGACTCGGTTTGCGAGGCCGAAAGAAAGGCCGCGGCGGCCGGCATAGGAAACGTGGAGTTCCTCAAGGCCGACATCTTTGACGCGCCCTTCAAGCCGGAATCCTTCGACCACGCCCTCCTGTGCTTCGTCCTGGAGCACCTGCCCCGCCCCTTGGAGGCCCTGTCGGCGGTAAAAAGGCTCATCCGGCCCGGCGGCGGAATCACGGTGATCGAGGGCGACCACGGCTCGGCCTATTTCCACCCGGATTCCGATTTCGCAAAAAAGGCCATCGCCTGCCAGGTGGCGCTCCAGGCCCGCGCGGGCGGCGACGCCAACATCGGCCGCAGGCTCTACCCGCTTCTTTCGGCCGCGGGCTTCGAGTCGGTCCGCGTCTCGCCCCGCATGGTTTACGCCGACGCCTCGCGGCCCGGGCTCGTGGAAGGCTTCACAAAAAAAACCTTCACCGCCATGATCGAGGGCGTAAGAAACGCCGCGGTTTCAGGCGGGCTTTCGGCCGAGCGCGACTTTGACCGGGGAATCCGCGATCTTTACCGCACGGCGGAGAAAGACGGCGTATTCTGCTACACATTCTTCAAGGCCACGGCCGTGAAGGGATGAAAATCCGACGCGCCACCCACGGCCCGCCCGCGTTCGACCATCTTTCCGGCATGTTGATATGACACCTTGCATCATAGCCAGTTCCTATCCGACTCCTCAGAAATCCCTAAAAAATCAGCCCGATGATTTTTTTTACGGAAGCTGGTAAAAAAGCCCTTGACAAAATGACGCGACGCGTCATATTATGAGTCAAAGGTCGGAGCGAGTATCGCTCACTTCGTCAATCCACCATCCACACAAAACAAATCGAGCAGCAAAAGGAGGCCTCACCATGCCGGAAGCAGCCAAGAAAGCCGAGTCGGAGTTCTATGTCGTACGCACCATCAACAGGGTGGCTGAAAACGCCACGGCCGCCATCCTGGAGTACAACGAGAAGGTCGTGAAGAAGGCCGTGGAGACGGGCAAGGTCCTGGCGGTCGACGCGCGGAAGAACACCCGGGAAGCCGTCACGGGCATCATCGAGGACGGCCGCAAGGTCATGACCAAGATCCCCATGATCGAGACCATCGCCCCCAAGCTTTTGGAGACCGAGGCCGACGAGGCCGAGTACTACGTCATCAAGGCCTTCCAGAAGGCCACCGAGAACGCCACCGCCGCCATCAAGGGCTACAACGAGGCGGTCAAGAAAACCCTCGAGAACCCCAAGGGCTTGATCGAGGGCCGGCGCGAGAAGCTGGTTGAAAGCGGCAAGGCCATTGTGGAGACCGTCAAGAAGAGCGCCAAGGAAGCCGCCGAGGGCATCACCGCCGACGGCAAGAAGCTCGCGGCCGACGGCAAGAAGCTTGCGGCCCAGGCCGGGGAAACCATTGAAAGCACCCGCACGCTCGTCAAGACCAAGGTGCAGGGCGCGGTGGAGACCGGTCTTTCGGCGGTGACCCGGGCCATGGATCTTCCCAGCCGCACCGACATCCAGGCGCTCACGGCCGCCATGGCCGAGTTCAACAAGAAGGCCGACCTCATCCTGGCGAGCCAGGCCGCCGCCTGAAAATACGTATAAACGGACTACTGCGGCCCGTTTCACTTCTCTTCCCGAGGGCGGTTTCCCGTTTACCGGAAAAATCCGCCGTCCCAGCGCAGGCTTTCCGGGCCAGGGGACGCGGAGGAGCCGCTTTGACCGGGGGAACTTGACGGGACCCCAAGGCCAAGGGGGCCGGGTCATGGACGTGATTAAAACGATGGCGGCCGGGTGCGTACAGCACCCGGCCGCCGGGCCCCGCCTGAAACATGCGGGCCGTTTACCATGTTTTTCCCTTCAGCCGGCCTTCCAGCCTCCCCTTTCCTGCGTGATTCAATCCTGATTCGATCCGTCTCGGAGCCCCGTTCATAGCGTCCCGCCCTCCCCTTCAACGAATCCGTTTATCTTGTCATGCCTCAGCGTATGAGGGGCCGGCGCAGCATCTTCTCGTAGAGGTCGATGTACTGGCGGGCGGTGGCCTCGTGGTTGAAGCGGGCGGCGCTTTCGGTCATGACGCGGTGGATCTGGCGGTTCTTGAGGTCGGGCGGAAGGTTGTAGAAGCGCATGGCCTCCTCCATTGCCCAGTAGAGGCCCTGGGAGTCCCATATCTTGAAGACGAAGCCGTTCCCAAGGTTCCGGGGCGCGTCCATGTGGGTCACGGTGTCGTGCAGGCCTCCGGTGTCGTGGACGATGGGCAGCGCGCCGTAGATGGAGCCGTACATCTGGGGGAGCCCGCAGGGCTCGAAGCGGCTGGGCAGCAGCACGAAGTCCGCCGCTCCGTAGGCGAGCCGCGAGAGCTTCTCGTCGAAGTCGCAGACGGCCACCCGGTTGTAGAGGTTGTGGAAGTCCACGATGTTGCGGAAGTGCTTCTGATACTCGCCGTTGGCCACGAGAACGATCTGGAGGTCCTGGTGCCGGTATGCGGAGACGATGCGGTATAAGATGTCGGTCAGAAGCTGCGGGCCCTTCTGTACCGGGTCCAGGCGCGAGGGCCAGTAGAAGAGCGGGGCCTTGTCGTCCCGGGCGAGCCCCAGGGATTCCTGGAGAACGCGCTTGTTGTGGAGCTTTCCCAGCACGTGCCCGTCCGGCGTGTACTGGCTCGCCAGCATCTTGTCCGTGGCCGGGTTGAAGGACGCCTCAGGCGCGTTCAATATGCCCACCGCGCAGCCGGCCGCCGCCTTGTTGGAAAGCTCCCGGCGCAGGGGCTCCTCCACGAAGGAGTGGCGGCCCTCCACGATCTCGGTCAGAAAGGTGGGGCTCACGGTGTTCACGAAGTGGGAGGCGAAAACGCCGCTCACCAGAAAGTCAACCTGGTTGGTTTCCCTGGTTTCCTCGTAGTTTTGGGGCGGCCGCTCGTAGTAGAGGGTGTTCCAGAACGCGGCGGCGTCGATGCCCCTATCCTCGATGTGGGAAAGAGTGGCTTTCACCGTGTGGATGTTGTGGACGGTGAAGAGGCAGGGGATCCCAAGGCTCCGGCTCATGCCCGGCACGAGGCCGGTCATCCAGTCGTTGCAGTGGATGAGGTCTGGCTTGACCCTTGGCACGATGTGGTTGATGACCTCCCTCTGGAAGGCCATGGCCACCTTGATGTTCTCGGCCGAGTAGGGGGAGTAGACGCCCCGGCGGTAGAAGAAGGCGCGGTCCTCGGCCAGGTGCACCCGATCCTCGGGCATGGCGCTCCGTATGGTCAAAAGCTCCCTGCGGAAGAGGTTTCCGAAGTTGGCGGAAAAGAGGGACCGGTAATCGGGAAGCGCGACGTGGACGTCGGCCTCAAGCTCGAAGAGGGCCTTGACGAGCGCCGCCGAAACGTCCGCCAGGCCTCCCGCCTTGGCCGTCAAGTAGTTGGCCATGTTGCCCATGCCTTCCGGCAGATATGTAACCTCCGGCGTGACGATGAGGACCCTGGGCCTTTTCTCGCTTTTCTGGGCCATCTTTTTCCTTTTTCAGCCTCTTCCTCATAAGCCGTCACGGCCCGCCCCTGAAAAGCGCGAAAAAAGCTCCAGGCGCAAGGAAGGCGAGGCGAGCGCGAAGGGAGCGTACTGTTCGTACGTGACCGAGCGTGAGTCCGAAGCCTGACGACGCGGATGGACTTTTTGCGCGCTTTTCACGCCCAGGTGATGAGGCCGGGGGTGAACCGGAGCTTGTCGTCCCCCGCCGGCATGACCCGCGCCGTGAACCCGAATCGCCCTGCGTTCCGGCACAGGAGCGTGGTGGAGTAGACGTAGCGCCCGCCGCCCAGCTCCCGCGACACGGACATGGCCTGGGCCCGGCTCTCTCCCAGGGTGTCCATGGATTTCATGACGCCGTAGTAAAGGTGGACCTCCACCTCGTGGGGCTTTAGGTCGCCCAGGAAAACCTCGGCGCTCACCGTGAAGGTTTCACCCACCCGGAGGTAACCGCCCCGCTCCCTTGCCGGCTGCTCCACCCGGACGTCCTTCCAGAGCGATGACAGCCGCCGGTTTTGGTCCAGGAGCTTGACAGCCTCGGCGGCGTTATCCGCCATTAGGGTGTTGGCCTGCAGGACGGCTGGATTATAGAACAGTTTTTCGTAGTTTTCCATCATGTGGTGGGCGGAAAACTTGGAAAGGGCTATCTTGATGGCCCCCTTCATCATGCTTACCCACTGGCTGGGGGTGTCGTGCTCGCGGCGCTCGTAGAAGCAGGGGATCACGTCGTTTTCCAGGAGGTTGTAGAGGGCCTGGCTTTCGCTCTTGTCCTGGTATGCCCAGTCGTCCAGCTCCTCGCCCCGGCCTATGGCCCATCCGCAATCCGGGGAGTAGGCCTCGTCCCACCAGCCGTCCAGTATGCTGACGTTCAGGACGCCGTTTAGTGCCGCCTTCATGCCGCTGGTTCCGCAGGCCTCCAGCGGCCGGCGCGGGGTGTTAAGCCACACGTCCGCGCCCTGAACAAGGTAGCGGGCCACGTTGATGTCGTAATCCTCCAGGAAGACGATGCGCCGGCGCACCGAAGAACGGCGCGCGAACTTCACTATCTGCTGGATGAGGCCCTTTCCCTCGTTGTCCTTGGGGTGGGCCTTTCCGGCGAAGATGAGCTGCACCGGGCGGCTCGAGTGGGAGATGATGGCCTCCAGGCGTTCGGGGTCCATGAACAGGAGATGCGCCCTCTTGTAGGTGGCGAAGCGGCGGGCGAAGGCGATTGTGAGGACGTCCTGGTCCAGGACCGAGGTTGCGTCCTCCATCATGGCCTTGGGCGCGTTGCGCCTGGCGTACTGGCGGGTCATGAACTCCCGGCAGGCGCGGATGAGGCGCGAGCGGCTCATCTCGTGGGCGCGCCACAGCTCGCCGTCGTAGATGGCGTTGACCCGGTCCACGATGTTGTCGTCGGAGGGGCGCAGGTGCCAGTCCGGGCCCAGGTAGAGGTCGAAGAGGAGCGCGTTTTCGGGGCTGACCCAGGAGGATGGGTGGACGCCGTTGGTCACGTGGTGGATGGGGACCTCGGCCTCGGGGACGCCCGGCCACATGTGGCTCCACATGCGCCGCGCTATCCGGCCGTGAAGCCGGCTCACGCCGTTGGTGTGGGCGCTCATCCTAAGGGCCAGGACGAACATGGAGAAGGGGCCGTCGGGTCCGGAGCCCGCGGCCTGTCCCCATGAGAGGATTTCGTCGGCGGAGGTCTGGAGGGCCTCCTCCATCGTTGCGAAGACCGGGCGGGCCATGTGGGCCGGGAACTCGTCGTGGCCGGCCTGGACGGGCGTGTGGGTGGTGAAGACGGTGGTGCGGGGCGCCACCTCCAGGGCCGTGGGAAGGTCCACGCCGCAAAGCCTCATGCACTGTGCGAGCCTCTCCAGGCCCGCGAAGGCGGAGTGCCCCTCGTTCATGTGGCAGACCGATGGGTGGATGTCCAGGGCGTTTATGGCCCTCATGCCGCCCACGCCAAGGACCATCTCCTGGGCCATGCGGGTGCGGCCCTCGGCGGCGTAGAGCCGGCCGGTTATGTCCCGGATCTCGGGGGGATTATGGGGCACGTTGGTGTCCAGAAGGAGCAGCGGCACCCGCCCCACCTCCACCCGCCACACTGCGGCCAGGGCCTCGCCCTGGGGCACCGGGACCCTTATCATGAGGTCCCGGCCCTCGGCGTCCTTGATCCGCGTTATGGGCAGGTGATAGAGGTTGACCTCGGGATACTCCTCCTGCTGCCAGCCCTCGTGATTCAAATACTGGTGGAAGTAGCCCTGGCGGAACAAAAGCCCCACCCCAACCAAGGGTATGCCCATGTCGGAGGCGGCCTTCAGGTGATCCCCCGCCAGCACCCCCAGGCCCCCTGCGAAGATGGGAAGGCTCTCGTGGATGCCGAACTCCATCGAAAAGTACGCCACCGGGTTCTTCCAGGTGAGGGGGCTCCCGGGCCGGACGTAGGGGGTCTTGATGAGGGTCTCGAAGCGCTTGTGCACGCGCGAAAGATGCGCCAGGAAGCTCTCGTCCGCGGCCACGGCCTCGAGCTGCTCCTGGGTGATGAGGGTCGAGAAGGCCAGCGGGTTTTCCCCCGCCTTGGCCCACAGGCCCGGGTTGACGCGCCGGAAGACCTCCTTGGCGTCGTGCTGCCAGCTCCACCACATGTTGGCGGATAGGTCCTCCACGAAGGCCATGCTCTTGGGAACCGCTGGAAAGACCTGAAAAGTCTGGACGTTTTTCATGCCGGTATTCCGAAATCGGGAGGGATCTTTGGAAAGCAGCCCGGAGGCGACGCAAAGGCCCTCCGGCAAAGATCAGTATGCCGGAGAGCCTTGATGGAAGCAAGGGGAAAGTCCGATGGATTCCGCCGCTTCCATAAAGCCGGGACATGGAGCCGTCACACGGTGAAACGGAATTTAACGACATGATATCCTATGAAATCTTTCATAGGCTTCCGCCCCGCTGAGAGGCTCCGACTTGTTGACAGGAAGCCGGCGCCTTTGATAGGAAACGGTAACGGAGGCTTCCCATGAAAATCTGCTACTATGGGGTCCGGGGGTCCATTCCCACGCCCGGCCCGGAGACCATCCGTTACGGCGGCAACACGCCCTGCGTGGCCGTTTGGTGCGACGGGGAGCTGGTGATCCTGGACGCCGGGACGGGCCTCCGGGTCCTGGGGGAAGAGCTCATGGCCACGCGCTTCGGCAAGGGCGGCGGCCGGGCCACGCTCCTGGTCACCCACACCCACTGGGACCACATCCAGGGCTTCCCCTTTTTCCGCCCCGCCTACGTCAACGGGAACTCCTTCCAGATCGCCGGGATGCACCAGATCAACAAGGGCCTGGAAACCGCCATGCACCACCAGCAGCAGTACCAGAACTTCCCGGTCCTTTTGAGCCAGATGCCCGCGCGCATCACCTTCAACGCGCTTTCGGAGGACGCGGGGCTTTCCATCGGGGGGCTTTCCATCTCCACCACGGTCTTGAACCACCCCGGCGGGGCCTGCGCCTACAGGGTTGACCACGGGGACCACGCCGTGGTCTACGCCACCGACACCGAGCATTACCCGGAGATCGACCTAAGGCTCCTGGCCCTGTGCCTGGGCGCGGACGTCCTCATCTACGACGCCACCTACACCCCCGAGGAGTACCGCGAGCACGTGGGATGGGGGCACAGCACCTGGCAGAAGGGCATCGAGCTTGCGACTGCGGCCGGGGTAAAGGCCCTGCATCTTTTCCACCATCACCCCTCCCACAGCGACGAATTCATGGAGGCGGTGCTGGCGGAGGCCCGGAAGTCCTTCCCCGAAACCCACCTGGCCCGCGAGGGCTGGACCGTGGACCTGGGCTGATTGTGCGTTAAAGCGCGCGGTTTTTCGCCAACAAATCGGAAAAGCACCACATACAGGAATCAGGAAAGGCGGCTCATGGGCTCCGACGACACGATATTGAAGGCTGCAAAGGAGATAGTGATAAAGTTCATCGAGGTGGGCCGGGTTTCCCCCACCACCTTCGGCGACACGTTCAAATGCATCTACAAGGCCGTTAAGGACGCCGTGGAGGGCGAGCCGGCCGAGCCCGGGGAGGACGAGGAGACCGAATAGCCCCCTGCCCCGCAAATCAATTACGGTATTTTGATGGCTTCTGATCTCCCGCGCAACGCGGCCCCGGCAACCCGCCGCCGGGGCCACACATACCGAAGGCTTTGTTTATCCGATAGTTTCCCGCAAGAATCTTTCCAAAATGTTGGGTGAACCTGGGGCCCGCGGCACGGAACCACCCAAGCTGCCTAACTCACTGGTAGGTTGAGGCAATCTCACCTTCCGCCCCCCCCTTCCCCTCCCCCCGCCGTCTTTTCCCCTTCAGATGGCTCCTATTGCGTCGCAGGCGGCGTCGGAGGCGGCGGCGACCATGGCGTCGCATTTTCCCGAGAGGCGGTGGGCCGCGAAGTCGGCCCAGGAGGAGAAGTTGCGGCCCACGATGGGGCGGCACTCGGTGTAGCCGGCGCTTTCCCGGAAGCGGTTCATGACGATGCGGCCCACGCCGAAGGGCTCGGGCGGGTTGGGTGGGGCCTCGGTCAGGACGTTCTTGTGGCCCACCAGGAAGGGCTTGAAGGTCATGAGGTAGGGAACGTTCCTTATGTCCATGCCAAGGAGGAGGTTTATGGCGAGGATTGCGCCAACAAGGGCGCCGCAGGCTCCGCCGGAGAGCCCCACCCCGCCGTCGTAGACGTAGGAGAGCTGGCTTAGGAGCGGATCCGAGACGCCGGTGCGCTTGCGGACCTCGGAAAGCACGGCCCGGGCGCAGTGGATGCGGGAGTCCTTGGCCGCCGCGGCCTCGGGGGGCGGGGGAGGAAGGTCGCGGCGGCAAAGCTCGTCCAGGCGGTTCACGGCGCCGCCGATGTGGCTCACGCACAGGGCGATCTTGTCGGGGCCCAGGAAGTAGCGGACCTGGCCCCGGGCGGTGCGGAAGTTGACCCCCACCCGCTTGCGGCAGGCGGTATTGCCGTATTCGGCGGCGAACCAGGAGGCGTACTCGGAGACGAGGGAAAGCGCCGCAACTTCGCCCGCGGGTCCGCGATCGGAAACGGCGTCGGAGAGGGCCAGGGCGAGCCCCAGGGATCCGCCCGTGACGACGCCGCAGGTGGAGCCCGAGGCGACTATCCCCCCCTCGAGGCCCGTGGCGGCCGTGAGCAGGCGGTCGCGCTTCTTTCCGATGCGGTCCTGGACGGTCCTCAAGGAGGCCTGGCCGCAGTTCATGTCCCTAACGAGAAAGTATCCCGCCCGGGCGGCCCAGTAGCGCCTGTTCCAGAAACCCGGCTCCTTGCTCATGATTCCAGGTCCTTTGCCCCGGCGCGGCCCTTGCTCCCCATCAGGCGGAAGGCCGCCAGGCGGTAGGCGAAAAGGGCCGCGAAAAAAGTCACGATGAGGAAAAAAATCCGCCAGAAGAAGCGGTTCATGACCCGGCGGGAAAGATCGTCAGCCTGGGCGGACATGCTTCGGGAGAGGGCCTGTGCCTGGGCCGACATGCGGGCGAAGGCCGCCGGGTCCATGAGCATCCGGGTTTCGACGATGACCTTGCGGGTCTCGTCCACCACCTTCCGCATCTCGGCGGAGGAGAGCATGAGGGAGCGGGTCGTCTCGTTGTAGTCGCGGTTTAAAAGCGAGGCCGCGGCTATGGTGGAGTTCCATTGCACGCTGGCCTTGGCGAGGCCGTCGACGCCCGCTGCGAAATCGCTGGAGGCCCTGCTGGCGACGGACAGGGTGCGGGACGCTTCGGCGATGGCCCCCCGGGTCTCGGAGAGTATGGCCAGTATGCGGGTCTCACGCTCCCTCACCTGCGCGAACACCGAGTCGCTCATGACCTGTATGCGCTCCGGCAGGTCCTGCCCCATGCGGGTGAGGGCCGCGGTGCTGTCCGCGAGCGTCCTCAAGCTTCCCACCGTGTCGCTTAACTCCTTGGTCTGAAGGAGGTCGTACACCAGAAGCTCGGCGGACCAGCGGCCGGTGTTGGGGGAAAGCTCGGCCACACGGGCGATGCGGTCGCCCACCCGCGCGGCCTGGCGCACGGCATCCGTGGCGGCGTCGATGCGGCTCGTCAGCAGCCTGAAGGTGGAGAGGGATTCCTCCGGGACGCTCCCGCCCCGGCGCAGGATGATCTCGCGGGAGCTGTCGCTTACCGCGGACATGGGCACCGTGCCGTAGGGGTCCAGGGCCGCGGGCGCGCCAAGGCGGGCAAGCACGCCGGCGAGATCCGCCTCGGAAAGGGCCTGGCGGGCGATGGCCCGCGTGTCCTCGTCGGCGGTTTTTGCGGCTGCCAGCGCCAGGGGCTGCCAGCGGCCGAACAGCTCCCGTCCCTCGCCGGTCTCGAAGGAACGCCGCATGGAGGCGGTGTAGGTCAGGATGTCCAGGAGCGCCACCCGGGGGTTGGGGTGCGAGATCATGGCTGCGTAGGCCGGAATGGCGACGCTCTTCCAGTAGACGGCCCGGCGTCGCATGGAAAGGTCGGAGGTCTCGTCCTTGATGCGGTCCGCCGCGGCCGTGACGATGGCCGAAAAGCGCTGGAAGCCTTCGTTCAGGAGGAGGGAGAGGTCCGAATCGCTGACAAGGCAGGCGGGACCAGCCCCTGGGCCGGAGGCGCGGGGCGGAAGGGCCCTGCCCCCGGCCCCCGACGCGCAGGCCGCGGCCAGGACCGCGATGGCGAGGGCGGCTCCCATATTCCGGAAGGCGGTGAAGGGCATGGTGGATCCCCAGGGTTCGGGTCGCGTTCCGGCCGCGGAAAATCACGCGGGCGCTTGGGCTTTCCTGCTCCGGGCGCGGGGCTTCACGGCGCTTTCCGGAGCCTTCGTCTTGCGGGCGGAAGCGGCCGCCGCGGGCGCCGGCTTTTTTCCGCCGGCGGCCCAGGAGCCTTTCGCCAGGCGCTCCCGCATAAACTTTTCGATCCTAAGGTTCATCAGCTCCGGCTGCTCCACAAGGGCCGCGTGGCTTCCGCGGGGTATGGTGAGAAGCTCGGAGCCGGGAATCAGGCGGTGCATCTCGGCCGAAATCTTCCAGGGGGTGAAGAGGTCGTCCTCGCCGGAGATGATGAGGACCGGAACCTTTATCTCGGGAAGCCAGTCCTTGGCCGAGTGCTCCTGCATCCTGCGGGCCATGCCCAAAAATGCGCGCAGATCCAAGGTCCGCATGTGGTCGAGATAGGGGATAAGGTCCTCTTTCTTGAAGTGCTGCCAGTTGATGAACTTCACCACCTTGCCGCCGGCGTAGGCTATGGGCCCGAAAAAGAGGACGTCGTAGAACATCTGGGTGATGCGGGTGGAGGCGTGGGGAAAGCAGTTGGCGAAGCGATAGGCCACCGGAAAGAGGTACTTCATCTTGTCGGTGTTCAAAAAGGTGTCCATGGGGCGGCCGTAGGACCCCAGGACCGGAATAAGCGCCGCCACCCGCTCGGGGAAAAGGCGGTAGAACTCGTAGATGGTCTGCACCCCCATGGAGTGCCCCAAAAGCACGGCCTCGCTGGCACCGGCCGAGTCCAGCACGGCCTTTAAGTCCAAGGCGTTGGTGCTCATGGTGAGGCTGCCGTAGTCGGGCGCGGCGCCGGATTTTCCGTGGGAGCGGTAGTCCCAGAGGATGATCCTGTGGGTCCTGCCGAAGTACTCGGCAAGGTACTTCCAGAAGAAGACCGAGACGCCGATGCCGTTGCACGCGCATATGACGGGGCCCTCGCCCGCGCTCATGTAGTAGATCTTGGTTCCGTCGAAGCTTGTGGCGTAGCGTTCGGAAAATTTCATGCCCTCTGTCCTCGCGGGGATTTGTGCGTGAAGGTCTGCAAAGCCGGTTGACACCTCGGTCCAATTTTGCGCATAGTAGCCCTTAACCTTACCAAGCGCAAGCCTTTTCGAGCGCCCGGCACCCGCCCGGCCGTTCACCCTGCATATTCAACTCATTGAAAATATAAGGACAAACCATGACCCCGGAAAGCATGGAGGCCGTAAGGGTCCTGCGCCAGGCCGGAAACCTCGAATGGAGCGTCCTCTTCGGCCTGGGGCTTGTGGTTTACGCCTACGTGGCGGAGATCCAGAAAAAAAATTGGGACGCCGTTCTCATGGGGCTCATCTTCTCGGCCGGGGAGTTCATCTGGGAGATGGGAAACTCCCTGGTCCTCCATTTCACCGGCTACGCGCCCCTTTGGGCCACCCCCGCCAAAAGCGGCTTCGTTATTCTTTGCGGCATCAACATCGAAATTTTCCTTCTTTTCTCGCTGGCCGGCCTGTGCCTGGTGAAGACACTCCAGGCCTTCGACGACGAGCCCGGGAAGAAGATACTGGGCATCCGCTACCAAATCTTCATACCGCTAACTTGGGGGCTTTTCTGCGTCTTCGTGGAGGCCCTCCTGAACCGCGCGGGCCTTCTGGTGTGGAGCTACAAGTACTGGAACTTCCCGCATCTGTGGAGCGTAACCATCAACTATCTAACCCCCTTCTTCCTTTGCACCTGGGGGCATTTTTCCATCTCCCGGGCCGGAAAGGCCAAGGTTTTGGGCGTTCTCCTATTTCTCAACGCCCTCCTGTGGGTTTTGTTCGTCGGTATCCTCGGATGGATGTGATCATTCATCCCGGCCTTCCATTTCTCAATGCCCCATCCCGATGGACTTTAGACTTAAAAGGAGCCCTCTATGGAACAAATCTGGAGAAAATCCTGGGACCCCGGACTTAGCGACCTTGATCCCGCGAAATGGGAAACCAACTATGTCGACATAATAGCTCCCACCTTCAAGAAGTTCGCAGACAAGGCCGCGCTGGCCTACATGGGGGTCGAGATTTCCTTCGCGGAGCTTGACCGCTACGCCAACCGCTTCGCCAACATGCTGATCGCAAGCGGCCTCAAAAAAGGGGACGTGGTGGGCATCAACCTCCCGAACATCCCCGAGTACGTCATAGCCTGGCTGGGGACCCTGCGGGCCGGCTGCGCGGTTTCAGGGGTTTCGCCGCTTCTTTCCCCGGAGGAACTGGTTCACCAGCTTAGCGACTGCAAGGCCAAGGGCCTCGTGACCCTGGACGCCATCTTTGCGGCGCGCCTGGTTTCCATCGCGGACCGCCTGCCGGACCTCAAGGTGGTGGCGGCCGCCTCCATCACGGGCTTCCTGCCCCCCGCCAAGAAGGCGCTAATAAAGGCCCTGCCCTATTTGAAAAAGGTGGCGGCGCTTCCCTTGGCGCCCAAGAAGCTTGGTGAAAAGCTTGGCAAGATACAGATACCCACCGGCGCGGTGACGCCCCTTGCCGGCAAGACCGTCTTTAAGATGGACGAGATCATCAAGACCAAGCGCTTCCTGGACGCGACCCCCAAGATCGAGCTTTCCCCCGACGACATCGCCTACATCCAGTACACGGGCGGCACCACGGGGCTTCCCAAGGGGGCCCAGCTCTCCCACAGGAACGTGGTGGCGGACCTTTTGATCGTGCAGCGCTGGCTTGACTGGGAGGCGGGAAAGGGCCTGGCCCTGTCGGGCTTTCCCTTCTTCCACATAGCCGGGCTCTTCTTCAACAAAAACTGCATCTACCTGGGCTGGACCCAGGTTCTCATTCCGAACCCCCGGGACACCGACGCCATCTGCAAGCAGTACGAGCGCTACCGGCCCACGGCCCTGGTCAACGTGCCTTCCCTCTTCCAGCTTCTGATAGGGAACCCCAAGTTCAAGGCCCTCGACCACGAAAAGCTCGCCCTGTCCATCTGCGCGGCCT
>JAKAGN010000421.1 GCA_021815525.1 Deltaproteobacteria bacterium | reverse complement strand
GCGCCCGGACCGCGCCGGACGCCACGGAATTGCTTTCAGGTGCTGGCGCAAGTCAAACGCCGAACCTTATTATGGTAAAAACGCCTTTGTCAAGGAATTCATGCCCCGGTGAAATTTTCCTTGACATGCCGATTCGTTGTGATTTACTTGTCCGCAATAATTGAAGGAGTTCATCCATGCGTTCCGTTTTCGGTCTGGAAGTTTCCGGTTGGGTCTGGTGCTGGCGCACGTCGTACCCGTGCGCCCCTACGACCCCCTTCGGACCGCCCCGAGCGTAGCGCTGATTTAAATCGAGGAAGTCCTGAAGGACCCGGGCGCACGATGCCCGCGGTCCTTTTTTCGTTTGGGGCCCCGGGCGAGGAAACGCCCGCGGCCTCATTTTTTTTGTCCGAACATCTCTAACCCAAGAGGGGGAAAGATCTCATGCTTCTCGTAATGCGAAAAACCGCCACCCCGGAGGAGATCGAGGCCGTGATTCAAAGCGTCGAGAAACGCGGCTACACCGCGCGCCCCATACCGGGCGGCGAGCGCACCGCCATAGGCATCCTCCACAACAACGAGCCGGTGGACGCCGCCCTCTTCCTTTCCATGCCGGGCGTGCGGGAAGCCATTCCCGTCACCAAGCCCTACAAGCTGGTGGGCCGGGAGCTTAAACACGACGACACCGTGATCTCGGCCGGGAGCGCCCGGGTGGGAAACGGCTCCATGACCATGATCGCCGGGCCCTGCGCGGTGGAGAGCCTGGAGCAGTGCCTCACCATCGCACGCGAAGTAAAGAAGGCCGGGGCCACCATGTTCCGGGGAGGGGCCTTCAAGCCCCGCACCTCGCCTTACTCCTTCCAGGGCCTGGGGGAGGAGGGCCTGAAGATCCTGGCCGCCGTGCGGGAGGACACCGGGCTCCCGGTGGTGACCGAGGCCATGGACAACGAGGCCTTCGACATGGTGGAGCACTACGCCGACGTGATCCAGATAGGAGCGCGGAACATGCAGAACTTCACCCTCTTAAAGCGCGCCGGAAAGGCCAGGAAACCGGTGATGCTGAAGCGCGGCATGGCGGCCACCATAGAGGAGTGGCTCATGGCCGCCGAGTACATCCTGGAGGGCGGAAACCCGGACGTCATCCTGTGCGAGCGCGGTCTTCGGACATTCGCCATGCACAGCCGGAACACCCTGGACCTTTCCGCCGTGCCGGTGGTGAAGCGGGAGAGCCATCTGCCCATCATCGTGGACCCCAGCCACGCGGCGGGCCAGCGCGACCAGGTCATTCCGCTCGCCCGGGCCGCGGCCGCCGTGGGGGTGCACGGCCTCATGGTGGAGGTGCACCACGCGCCCGAGACGGCCCTTTCGGACGGCGGCCAGAGCCTTTACCCGGCCCAGTTCGCGGCCCTTTGCGAGGACATACGGAAGATTTCGGCGCTGTTTTCCGAAAAGCGGTAACAGCCCGACCAAAGGCGTGTAACGGCCGTTGAAAAAAGGCGCGATATGAAGCCTGGATAAAAACGATGATATGCAAGGCGCGCGAACCGACCGCGCAGGGAGCGTGCTGTTCGCACGTGACCGAGCAGGGATGTGAAGCGCAACGCAGCAGATCGCGTTTTTAGACAGGCTGGTAAGGAGAGACCCATGCTGCTTTCCCAGTATCCCAGCCGCGAGGAGTTCCGCGAGCTTTGCAAGCGGGGGAACGTGGTTCCCGTGTGCAGGGAAATACTTGCCGACACCGAGACGCCGGTCTCGGTCCTTCTGAAGTTTTCCGGCCGCCGCGATCCGCTTTTCCTGCTGGAAAGCGTGGAGGGCGCGGAGCGCTGGGCCCGTTACAGCTTCCTGGGCACCGGGGCCCGGGCGGAGGTCTCGGTCTTCCGTGAGGACCTTTCTATAAGCGAAAAGGGAACTCGCCGCCGCGAGCCCCACAACGGCGATCCCCTTTCGGCGCTTCGGGCCTACATGGCGGGTTTTACGCCCGTCATCCTTCCGAACCTGCCTCGCTTCTGGGGGGGGCTCGTTGGCTACTTCACCTACGAGATGGTCTCCTTTTTCGAGAGGATCGCAAACAAGCTGCCCGAAAACGAGCCGCTGGCCCGCTTCATCCTGACCGACGAGCTTTTCGTGTTCGACAACGTGCGCCACACCCTGACCCTGGTGGCCCACGCCTTCCGGGAAAACGGCGCGGACCCGGACGCCGCCTACGACGAGGCCCTCTCGCGCCTGGATTCAATGCTGAAGGGCCTTTCGGCGCCGCTTCCCGAGCCGCTGGTGCCGGGCGGGCTTTCCGGCTGCCTCGCGCCCAGGAACCCCGTGGGCTCCTACCAGGAAAAGGTGCGGAGGGTGAAGGAGTACATCGCCGCCGGCGACGTGATACAGGCCGTGATCGCCCAGCCCTTCACCGCCGCTCCGGCCGCGGACCCCGAGAGCCTCTACCGCGCCCAGCGCTACGTTAACCCATCCCCCTACATGTTCTTCTTCCGCTTCGGAGACGCGGCCCTTGTGGGCTCCTCGCCGGAGACCATGGTGCGCCTGGAAAACGGCGTGGCGACCCTGCGGCCCATCGCGGGCACGAGAAGGCGCGGTAAAAGCCAGCAGGAGGACAGGGCGCTTGCGGACGAGCTTTTAAACGACCCCAAGGAGCGCGCCGAGCACCTCATGCTGGTGGATCTCGGCCGCAACGACCTGGGGCGCGTGGCCGAGACCGGAACGGTTCAGGTGACGGACCTCATGTTCGTGGAGCGCTACTCCCACGTCATGCACCTCGTGTCCAACATCTCCTGCGACCTCACCTCCGGCATGGACGGCTGGGACCTCTTCCGGGCCTCCTTTCCGGCCGGGACGCTTTCCGGCGCGCCCAAGGTGCGGGCCATGGAGATCATCGCCGAGCTGGAGGACGAGCCCCGGGGGCCCTACGGCGGGGCCGTGGGCTACGTTTCCTTCACCGGGAACATGGATCTTGCCATCACCATCCGCACGGCCTCCATCCAAAACGGGGTCTTGACGGTGAAGGCGGGAGCCGGCATCGTGGCGGACTCGGACCCGGAAAGCGAGCACACGGAAACCGTCAACAAGGCCATGTCCATAGAAAGGGCCGTGGACCTGGTGAACCGCTCGTCCGGGGCGGAATGAAAGGAGCGGGCCATGATTTTCATGGTGGACAACTACGACTCGTTCACATATAATTTGGTGCAATACTTGAAAATTTTGGGGGCGGACGTCAGCGTGGCCCGCAACGACGCCGT
>JAKAGN010000420.1 GCA_021815525.1 Deltaproteobacteria bacterium | reverse complement strand
TTCCGATCTCCGGCGCGGTCGAGGCCCTGCCCCGCAAGCTTGCCGAAAGCGGAAGCTTGGAAAAATCGAGGTACACCGTTTTGTAGAGGAACTCGCCCTTCCTGACGCCCATGACGAGCGACACCGGCCGGTCGAGGGAAAGCCCGGCCCCGAGATCGAGCGAAGCCCGCAGGCCCTGGGCCAGTATCTGGCCGTCGGGGGAGGAGAGGGAAAGATCGTCCAAGCCCGCCTTGGCCGCGACGCTTCCGTCCGGCTTGATCTCGGCCGAAAGGCCCACCGGGCCCGCGAAGGTCCAGCCCTTGACCGGAAGCTCCGCAAGGCTCGCGGCCAGCGCAAGGAGCTTTTCCACGCTGAGATCCCGCGCCTCGAACCTTCCCCCGGGCTTGCCGCCCCGCAAGGCGAAATCGCCCGAAATCGAGCCAAGGCTCGACGCCGTGACCCTTGCCCGGGAGAGAGAGATGTCCTTGCCGGAAACCGCGAGGTCGCAGGATGCCGAGACCTCCCCCAAGGCCGCGCTTCTTCCCGAAAGAGCGAGGCCGCCGGCGGGGAGCCGCGCCGAAAGGCCCGTGATCCGTGGCCCGGACAGGGCGCCCGAGAGGGGCAGGTCGAGCGCCAGGCCCGAGAGCGCCACCGGCCCGCGCTTGGCCGAAAGCGTGGCCCCGGCCCGCCCGGAAAGGGCCGCCTTGCCGGACGGCGGCCCCGCAAGGCGCACCCTGGCGGAGCCTTTGGCGGATGCGAAAGGAAGGTGCGCCGAAAAATCCGTGGCCGAAAGGTCCAGGGCCACCCTGTCCCGCGAGAGCGTTCCGGAAAGGGAGAGCCCGGACGAGGCGGTGATGGGCAGGGGCTCGGCCTTTGCCGAAAGATTTCCGGTAAGGCCCGCCGAAAGCCTCCCCGAAACCGCGTAGGGCCCGGCGAAGGGCCCGGAGGCGCTTGCCGCGCCCGAGACCCGGCCCGAGAGGCCCTTGAAGGAGCCTTCGAGGGGCGAGAGGTTCACGGCCACCGAGAAGCGCTCCCGGGAAAGCGACCCGGAAAGAGACGCCGCGGCCCGGCCCGTGAGGGAAGGAGGGCTTCCGCCGCCCGCTCCGGGCCTGAGCCCGAGAGCGAGGTTTCCACGCACGGCCCAGGGCCCGGCCGTGGGGCCTTCGGCCGAAAGCGAGCCGGAACCGCTGGCCGCCAGCCCCGAAACCGCGGCCGCGGCCTGCTTAACGGCCGCCTCCGCCGAAAAGCGGCCCCCGGCGGCCTTGAACGCGAGCGAGGCGTCGGCGGACACCGGCGGAAGATCGTCCCCGCGGCCGCGGTTCCGCGCGGGCCGCACCGAGAACCCGATAGCACCGTTAAAAGCAAGGGCTTGATTCGCGGAACGCCTGACCACGGCCTCATAGCCAAGCGCGGCATGAAGCCCCCGAAAGAGGCAGTCCCGGCAGTCCCCGCGAGCCTCCACCCAGAAGAGGCCCTTGCCGGCGGCCCCTTTCATGTCTTTTCCATAAGCGCCGTAGGCCAGCCCGAACACGTCGGCGCTAACCGGGAGCAGGGGTTTTTGCCCGGGCGCGGGGGCCAGGGCCAGGCTTCCCGCCTCCTGCCGGAACTCGTAGGGCCCGGCCCAGGGGCCCTTCAACCTCACAGAGCCGCTTTTTACCACGAGGCTCATCCCCTTGTAAGCGGCTTCGGAGCGTCCGGTGAAGGCCGCCAGGTCGAAACCCTTTTTCTCCGCGTTTCCGCGAATCGAAAGGTCCACCCTGCCTATGACCGGAAGCGGCTTGGGCGCGCGGGAGTCCGGGCCGAAGGCCCCTTTGATGCGGCCGTCGAGGGCGACGGCCCCAGCAAGAGGCCCCTTGGCGGAAAGGCTCGCGCTCAGCTCGTTCACCGCAAGGCCCGCCACGCGGCCGGAAAGGGTGGAGGGCTCCAAGGATAGATCGAGCGCGCCCTTCTTCAAGGATGCCCGCAGCTTGAAAGCGCCCGCCGGGTCCGCGATGCGCGCGCTTTCCGGCAGGAGCGGATCGAGCCCGAGCAGGAGCGGCCGGACGTCCGTAACCGCGATCTCGGCCCGGCCCTCGGCGTCCTTTGGCCCCGATCCCGAGGCGTCGCCCCTGACAGAGAGGAACGAGCCCGCCGAAAGCTTTGTTATCTCAAGGCTGGAGGGTCCGCCGTCAAACTGGTACCTGCCGGAAGCGGCCAGCTCGACGGGTATCCCGTTCCAGCCCGCCTTGCCGGGAAGCGTCACGCGGGCCGAGGGGACCTTGACCGAAAGGGAGTTCAGGACCAGGACCACCTTGGTCATGTCGAAGGCGGCCTGCCCGGAAACGACGCCGGCGAAGCTTGGAAGGGAAACCGAAAGTGCGTCGGTATCAACGAAGCCGTTCATGGCGATGGCCCGGTTCATGCCCACCGTGGCCGTCACCGGGCCCTCGACCCGCTCGCCGGGGCTCGCGCCCTGCCACTGGCAGCGGGCCGTGAGGCCCAGGGTCCTTATCTCCCCACGCCCCCAGACGTGGGCCGAAACGCCCGAAACCCGCGCCGTTCCGTCGCCCGCCGGGATCGAGACGTCGCAGTCCTCTATCCTGGCCTCCAGAACGTCGAAGAGCCTTTTCAAGCCCGAGAGGTCCGGAAGGCCCGGCGGCTTTTTCTCCTTTTTCTTGGAGGGCTTGACCACGAGCACCAGGCCCTTGGCCTCCACCATCTTTATCCAGGGCCTTCCCAAAAGCCTTGCGCGAAGGTCGGGGTATACCGCTCCGTGAACCAGCCTGGCGGAAAGGCTTGGAAGGGTAAGGTCCAGGTTTTCCACCCGGGCGCTCGCGGGCCACAGGGAGAGGGATACGTCGCGGGCCGTTATGGTTCCGCCCGCCGCGGCCACGGCCTTCTGGACCAGGGGCCACAGAAGCTCGGGCCGGGCCACGAGCACCCCCAGGCCTATGCAGAAAAAGAGCATGAAGGCGGCCGCGGCGATGCCCGCTCCCAGGGCCAGCCGCTTTAACAGGCTCTTTTTCTTGGGCTTCTCCCGCTCCATCGCTTTTGTTCCGTTCAATATCGCGCGCCGGAGCCGTCGCAGGTAAATGATAGCGCCCGAATGATCCGCCGCCGGTCGTTGGGATGAATTCTCGCCGCAGCGGGTGAATCCACCGCCCGGAGCCTCTCCAAAAGCGGTCCCGTCCCTTGTGATTCCGCGACGCGCAGTAATCGCTCGCGAATGGATGGATCGGCGCTGGGCCCTTCGAACAAACCCTCGGAAAGGG
>JAKAGN010000024.1 GCA_021815525.1 Deltaproteobacteria bacterium | reverse complement strand
TCCGTGTGCTTGCCGAAAAGGACCGTCGTGGGCCCCACGGCGTAGGCCAGCGACACGGCCGCGGCTCCCCAGCTCCAGTGCCCGCCGGTGGCGGCTAGGTAGGTTCCCCCCACCATGAGGGGCCCCCACACCAGGATGACGGAGGGCTCCCCCAGGCCCATGTATTTCAGGGGCCAGGTGTAGAACACCACGAAAAAGGCCCCGATGAGCATCAGGACGAGCACCGCGCCGCCGACGCGGGCGATTAGAAAGGCCCCGGCCGAAAGCGCCAGCAGCCCCGAGACCGCGATGTAGGCCCAAAGCTCCCCCCGGCTCATGAGGCCGTGCTCCAGGGGATGGGGGCCGTACTGGGCGCGGTAGTAGTTGTCGCGGTCGATGCCTTTTTTGTGGTCTATGAAATCGTTTAAAAGATTGTTGGTGGCGTGGGCGAAGACGAGCCCCGCGAGCGAGGCCAGGAAGTTCAGTGGCGAGAAGGACGCGTCCCTCACCGCGAGAAGCCCTCCCACGGCCGCGGAGGTGGCGGTCATGACGAAGACCGCGGCGCGGCTGGCTATGAGCCAGCGGGAGACGACGTCCAGGGCCCTCCATTCCTCGGGGCTCACCCGTGGGATGATTTTGAGGGCCCGCCACCACATGGCTCTTCTCGTCATGACCGCTTCAGCCTACTCGTAGAGGACCGCCAGTATCACGGCCTTGCCGCCCTTTCCCGAGATGGAGTGGGGCACCGAGGAAAGGTAGTACACGCAGTCGCCGGGCGAAAGCTCGTGGGAGTCCTCGCCTATGGAAAGGACGGCCGTGCCGGATAGCACCAGGATGAACTCCTCGCCGTCGTGGCTGCTCCTTTCGGGGTCGGCCACGTCCTCCAACTCCACCACCAGGGGCTCCATGTGGCGGCCCTTCACGTCGTGGGCGAGGCTCTGGTAGGTGTAGACCTTCTGTCCCCCGCGGCTCTTGGTGGCCCGGGCAACGGTCTTGCGGTCGCCCTTCCGCGTGATCTCGTATGGCTTCTCGCCCGCGCCCGAGATGAGACGGGAAAGTGCCTGATCCAGGGCCTTGCCGAGCTTCATGATGACGCCAAGCTGCGGCGCCACGGTATTGTCCTCTATGCCCGCCAAAAGCTCCACCGAAAAGCCCGTCATGCGGGCAAGCTCAGCAAGGGAGAGCCCCTTTTCGCGCCGGATGGCGGCGATGCGTTCCCCCACGTCCCCGCCCACGGCCGTCTCGGGCTCGGGGAGCTTGTCGGTAAGGTTTTCGAAAAAGTCCACGCTGATGGGAAGGGCCTCGTTCTGGTCCATTAATCTGCCTCGCTTTCCGTACGTTCCGCAAATTTTTCCGGGTGCTCCGGTGGCTCTTAGCACATCATTGGCCAAGCCTCAAGAAGGCGCTTGCGAAATACTGCAAAGGCCACCATGCCCGTTACCCGCCCTGCCTTGACTTTACGGCGCATGGGCGTATCTTATTGCGAACGCACCAAGATACGAGGAGCCCAACGCCATGCTTTCGGAACGGGAAAAGCTGTCGGCCCTGGCCGCCCTGGGGGTGGACCTGAACCAGGTCAAGGACCTCGACATCCTCATGGAGGAGATATTGAGCCAGGCCCGGCGCTTCGTGAACGCCGACGCCGGCTCCATCTACATCCGCGAGGGGGGGCGGCTCGATTTCAGCTACACACAGAACGACACCCTGAAAAGCCGCCTGGCCCCGGGCGAAAAGCTCATCTACTCGACGTTTTCCATCCCCATAGACGAAAAGAGCATAGCCGGCTTCGTGGCCGCCACCCAGAAGGCCTTGAACATCCCGGACGTCTACCTGCTCCCGGACACCCTCCCCTACGGGTTTTCCCGGCGCTTCGACGAGACCTCCGGCTACCGCACTGTCTCCATGCTCACCATTCCGCTCGAAAACAGCCAGGGCGTCCTCCTGGGGGTCCTCCAGATCATCAACGCCAAGGATGCGGAGGGCCGAGCCATCCCCTTCTCGGACGAGGACGAGCGCATGATGGGCCACTTCGCCGGGATCGCGGCCGTGGCGCTGGAGCGCGCCCAGATGACGCGGGTCCTGCTTCTCCGCATGATCCGCATGGCCGAGATGCGCGATCCCAAGGAGACGGGCGCCCACGTAAACCGCGTGGGGGCTTACTCGCTTGCCCTCTACGAGGACTGGGCCGAGCGCAACGGCATCCCCGCGGCCGAGGTGGGAAAGACCCGCGACGTCATCCGGATGGCGGCCATGCTCCACGACGTGGGCAAGGTGGCCATCTCGGACTTGATCCTCAAAAAACCCGGCCGCTTCGACCACGACGAGTACGAGATCATGAAGCAGCACACGGTCCTGGGAGCGCGCCTCTTCCTGGACCAGCACTCCGACTTCGACGCCGCCGCGCACCTGGTGGCCCTGAACCACCACGAGCGCTGGGACGGGGCGGGCTATCCCGGCCACGTGGACCTGGAAACCGGCCTGCCGCTCCCCTCCCACACGCTGCCCAGCGGGGCGGCGCGCGGGAAATCGGGCCTCGAGATACCCCTTTTCGGCCGCATCGTCTCCCTGTGCGACGTGTACGACGCCCTTTGTTCCAAGCGGGTCTACAAGGAGGCCTGGGACGAGGCCGAAACCCTGAAAGCCCTGGAGCAGGGCTCCGGAACCCAGTTCGATCCCGAGCTTGTAGAAATCTTCTTCTCGCGCCTCTCCGTCATCCACTCCATCAGGGACCGCTACAAGGACGAAGCCCCGGCCTGATTTGCGCCAAGGGTTTTCGCTCCGGGTTTACACCGGCCGTTTTCTCCATTCTCCTGTTTCCGAAATCCGTCCCGCACCGCCGCTATAGACTATCAGGTCAAGCCAAATTTTTCTTTATTTTCAAATTGTTTTAAACTGATAGAAAAATTTTTCTTTTTATTGACCGAAGGGTCAAATTTTATCTTGTATTAATTATCATGGTTATGCTAAATAATTCTACGATACATTCTACAAACTATCTTTCAATTGATCAAGCAAGGAGAAGACCGCCATGACCGCACGCGGAAGGTTCCCTGTCGCGCTCGTCGTCCTTTGTTTGATTGCCACGCTGGCGGGCGGGCCCCGAGCCGGGGCCGAGACCCGGTCAGACCGCATCCGCTGGAAAACCACGTCCCTCGCCCCCAAGGACGTGGGCTACGCCGTCTACGTGCGCCAGATTCTCTTTCCGGCCTTAAGCCAGGCCTGCGAGGGCAACCTGGTCATAACCGCCTCCTGGGGCGGGGTAATGGGCGACGACATCACCGCCCTCAAAAACCTGAAGCTGGGGCGGGTGCAGGCCGCAGGGCTTTCGGGCCAGGGGACATACACCGCCTGCCCCGAGGTGGCGGTCCTTGGCCTGCCGTTTCTCCTGAACGGCTACGACGAGGTGGATTATCTGAAGGAAAAGATGATCGGCACCTTCGACAGGATGCTGGAGCCCCGGGGCCTCAAGCTCCTGGACTGGCTGGACCAGGGCTTCGACGAGATATACTCCACCCGCCGCCTGGAAACCCTGGAGGACTTCAAGGGAGTGCGCTTCGCCTCATGGTTCGGGCCACTTGAAACCAAGCTATTCGCAAGCCTCGACGCCCGCGCCGTTCCCCTCGACGCCACCGCCATCCCGGCGGCGCTGCGCCAGGGCAAGGCGGACGCCGTGGTGGCCCCCTCCATCTGGGTTGTGGGAACCCAGCTGCACAGCGTGTTTAAGTACGTCAACGCGGTAAAAATACGGTACACGCCCGCCTTTTTCGTGGCCTCGCTCGACTCCTTCAGGGCGCTTCCCGAACGCTACCAGCGGAACATCGAGGCCGTCCGCCTGGCCAAGGCCAAGGAGTTCAACGTGATGGCCCGCAAGGACCTAGACAAGTTCCTCGACGCCATCGTAGGCTACGGAGTCAAGAAGGCCAGACCCAGCGAGGATGACATCGTGGATATCCGCCGCCGGACGACACCCCTCTGGTACGACCTGGCGGGCGAGCTCTACCCCGAAAGCCTCCTGGACGAGGTTCTGGATCACCTGGCCGATTACCGGACCGCCCACCCATCCCAAGGCGGCCTGGCCGTGGCCGGCAAGCCTTCCGAGTCCTCTAGGCCCGCCTCGGCCGGCGGCGACAAGGCCAGGCAGGTCATTTCCGTACAGGCCCGCCTGAAGGCCCTGGGATACTACCCTTCTCCTCCCGACGGTGTGGCCGGGCCTGTAACCTACCGGGCCATCAAGACCTATCAGCGGGACAAGGGCTTGAAGCCCACCGGCCGCGTGGACGCGATCCTCTTGAAAAGCCTGGGAATAGATTGAGAAAGGAAGGCATGCATCCTGCCTGTCTTCCGTAAAGTCAGCCGGGGCAGGCGTCCGTGATGGCTTTGCGCCCGCTGCTTCCCTAAAAGAAAAGGCCTAGCTCATAGCGGGGGCCAGGCCTTCGAGATTTGGACGCTCAAAAGCAAAAGGGATTCGGGTGAATAAGCCCGAATCCCTTCTATTTTTCCTTGGAGCCGACGAGCGGAATCGAACCGCTGACCTGATGATTACGAATCAACTGCTCTACCAGCTGAGCTACGTCGGCCTGAAAGCGGACCGCCTTGTAACACGCGATTCTTTGGACGGTCAAGCCAAATCTTGCCGATTTTCCATTCAATTCCGCGGACCACGGCCCGCGCCCCCCGGTAAAACCCCCACCGAAAAAAGCTCGCGCCGGCAAGTATGTCCCTGGCTTTTCAAAAATGTAAACACAATCCACCGGAACTGCAAACTTTATCTTGCCCCGGGCGCGATTGACGGGGAAATCCCGTGGTCTCGGCGCTCACGGCCGTCTACTTCGCCGGAGCCATGAAAACAAGCGGGCTTAAGCCATGCCTTTGCCTTTATCGCACCTTGCGGTAGCGGGGCGCCAGATCGTGGGGCGAAGCGCCCAACAGGTAGAGCCAGAGGAGGACCTGGTTGCGGACCCAGGCCCGGAAAACCCCTTCCTTTTGCCAGCGCCGGGCGGAGGTTGCCGCCGCACCGCCGGCCAGTACGAAGCGGCCGGTTTTTCGGAGGCGAAGGGCCAGGTCCACGTCCTCCATCAGGGGGATGGGGGCGAAGCCGCCGGCCTTTTCGTAGGCGGAACGCGTGACGAAGATGGCTTGGTCGCCGTAGGGAAGCGAAAAAATCCGTGTCCTAGCGTTCGCGCCAAGGCGGATGAGCCGGAGGGCCGGACTTATGGGACGCATGTCCAGGCGGAATGCGCCGAACGATGCCCCGGGCCGCGCCAGGGCCTTTTCGACCAGTGCGTCAAAATCGTCCGGAAGGAAGGTGTCGGCGTGCAGGAACAGGAGGACATCCCCGGTCGCTCGCCGCGCGCCTTCCCGGAGCTGGGCGCCCCGCCCGGAGGGGACCGTCACGAGGAGCGCCCCGTTGAGGCGGGCCAACTCGACCGTGGCGTCGCGGCTTCCGCCGTCCGCAACGATGATTTCCATGCCCCGGCCGGAGAGGCGCGCGAGGGTTTCCGGCAGCCGCGCAGCCTCGTCCAGGGTGGGTATGACGACGGAAATTCTCATGTTCCCGCCCCGTCGAATCGCCCTTTTTTCTTCATGCCCCGTCCTCCGCCGATCCCCTGCATCCCAGCCTTGCAAGCGCGGCCGCGGTATGGGGCCCGGCGGAGCCTCGCCGCGCAAGGGCCTTCACATCGTCGAACGTGTCCACGTCCCAGAATGGTGGAAGCAGCCCGACCCGCGCCTTTTTCCGGGCCAGGATGGCCAGGGTGTCGCGGAAGACGGTGTCCGCCCCCCAGCACGGCCCGGAAAAGGCCTCGGGGACAAAGCCCCGCCGCGTGAACCCGACGAGATAATAGCCCCCGTCGTGGGCGGGGCCCAGGACGGCGTCGTTACGGCCCAGAAGCTCGATGGCCTCCGCCGGGCGGGAGGGCGGTAGGTCCGGCGAGTCGGAGCCGATGAGGACCGCGCGGGAAAAGCCGGAATCGAAGGCCGTGATGAAGGCGTTTTTCATGCGCTCCCCGAGGTCCCCGCCCTCCTGGGCCCGATAGACGCCCGCGCCGAGACGCTGGCGCAGGGCGGCTTCCCGGTCCGGGGGCGAAAAAACGAAGCGGAAGGGCAAGGGCCCGGACCTAAGGACGCCCGCGAGGTCCAGTAGGAAGGACGCATAGAGATCGGCCGCGGCGCGGCTGCCTATGACGGCCGCGAGCCGTGTCTTCACCTCGCCGGGCTCGGGATCGCGCACGAAAAAGAGGATGACGGAGCCGGCACTCATGGTTTTTCCGCCTGCGCCGAAAAAAGTTGCCAACGTTAATGAGCGGTATTACTTTTACGAAACGTTGGCAAGCCGGAAACATAGAAACCTAAACTGGAGAAAAGCCATGCCGCCTGTCAAAATCTACACGCTGAGCACGTGCAGCCACTGCAAGAGCACCAAGGCGCTTTTGAACGAATGCTCAGTCTCCTACGAGGCGGTGGACGTGGACCGGCTTGACGGCGACGCGCGCAAGGACGCCATCGAGGCCGTGCGCGCAGTGAACCCCAACCTGTCCTTCCCCACCCTCATCATCGGCGACACGGTGATCGTGGGCTTCAAGGAAGAGGCCATCAAAAGGGCGCTTGGGCTATGACGGACGCAGAGAAACTTCACGAGACGCTGAAGCGGATACAGGAGCCCAAGGGCTACTTCTTCGCCCCGGATGCCAAAAGGGTGTCCGAGATCCTGGATGGGCTCCTTGAAAACAAGAAGCGCTTCGGCTACATGGCCTGCCCGTGCCGCCTGGCCCTGGGCGACCGCGAGATCGACTCGGACATCTTCTGCCCCTGCCGCTACCGCGAGGCAGACGTGGCCGAGTTCGGGAGCTGTTACTGCGGGCTCTATGTGACGCGTGACGTGGCGGAGGGGCGGAGGACGGCGGACTACGTTCCGGAGCGCCGGCCGCCCAGGTTCTGACGCCAGGCTGCGTTCAAGGGCGAAGCTTTGCGGGAGAGGGTGGCGGTTGAAACGAAAGCGTGATCGTTTCCGTCTCACTCCTCCCCCACCATCTGGCGGACAGCCCCCACACCCACCGCAGGCATGTGCGACTGGCCTTGCCCCGCGGGGCAGCCGCAGTCCTCGTCGTAAGAGCCCGAGGGCTCAATCACCTTCGAGTTGGAGGCCTGGCTTTCCTTGCCGGCCCGCAGGGCCACCACAAAGTAGCGGAGCGGCAGCAGGCTCGGATCGGGATGAAGGACCATACCCGTGTTGTTAGTCTCGGTCGAATCGCCCCTGCTGCGTCCGCTTTCGCTGGGCCGCGTCCAGTAGACCCGGTAAGATTCCGCAAAGGGCATGGAGCCCCACGAAAGCGACACGGCCCCGCTCGACTCAAGCTCGCCGCGTAAGGACGGGACCGAGGCCCCGAAAAGCTCATCGAGCTTTTTCGAGGCCTCGTCGGCCTGGGGTGTTCCTGAGTGTTTGCGGCTGAAGGCGTCGCAGGCTTCGAGGGTGTTCTGGCGTAAAGCCTGGGCCAGAAGCTGGTCGAGGGCCTGGCTCACGTGGGGTGAGCCGGGGTAATCCTCAATGAACTTTTCGTACACGTCCCGGTTGTCGGCCTGGAACGCCCTTTCCCATGCCGCCTCGGCCATGGGATTGCCCCGGCCGTTGCAGCCCCCCCAGAGAAGTGAAAGAAAGAGGATGGCAACAAGAATCGAGGCCGGCTCTTTTTTCTGGGGGAAAAAACACGGAGGCCCTGTCATGGCGAGTCCTTTGCATGGGAGCAGGGGCGGCGGACGCCTTTTCTGACGCCTCGATCCCTCCTGCATTATATCGTGTCCCACTTAAACACCACAACCCGCCCTCCCTTGTCAAGACGCGCCCGAACGCGGGCGGCCCATCCGAAAAAGCTCAGCGCATCAAAAGCTTCACGGCCGTCACCAGGGCCACGTCCCGCAGAAAGCGCGTCTTGGGGTCTAGCTTCAGTAGCGCCGCCAGCGTGTTGTTGTCCTGGTCGGCCAGGAAATCCGGCAGGAGGCCCTTGGTCTGCCAGGAGCGCCCCTTGGGCGAGTACATGGCCCCGGTTATGAACTTCACGTGATAGCCGTTGTCGAGCAGGAATGTGGTCTCGAAAACGCCCTTGCCGTAAGTGCGGCTTCCCACAAGGAAGGCCCTGCCGTTGTCCTGCAGGGCCGCGGCCACAACCTCGGCGGAGGAGGCCGTGTTGCGGGAGGTAAGGATGGCCACGTTGAAGACGTAGGGGCTGGCGTTGGACGAAGCCACCGAGCGCACCTTGGAATCCTTCTGGACCACGTTGATGATGATGGACTTGGCCGGCAGGAACAGCTCCGCCATCTTGAGGGCCTCTTCGAAGATGCCGCCGCCGTTGGCCCGGAAATCCAGTATGAGCTTGGTGACTCCTTCTGCGGCAAGCTTATCCAGCTCGGTTTTCATCTCGGCGGAAATCCCCGATGTGAAGCTCCGAAGCTCCACCACCGCGATGGCCTTGTCCAGGCGCGTGACCGCAAGATTCTGGGTGGGCACCTTCTGGCGGGTCAAGGTGACGTCGAAAACCCGGATGTCCCGGTTAACCGTGAGGGTAACCTTGCTGCCCTCGGGCCCCTCCAGAAGCTCGGCGATCTCGGCGGATTTCTTGCCCACCAGGGGCTGGCCGTCGATGCGCAGTATCCGGTCCCGGGCCGATAGAACATTATCGGCCGGGGAATCGGGAAGGATTTCCGTAACCGTTAGGCTTCCCTCTCCGGGATTGTACATGGTCCGAATGCCGATGGAGACCTGCTCGCCCTTCAAGGCGTCCAGTATCTGGGCGTACTCGTCCGGGGTCCACAGCTGGGCTAAGTCCGGGTGCTCGGGCGGTGAAACGTGCCGGAGCATCCCCTTTATGGCCGCGGCGTAGAGGGCGTCCTCGGTGAGGGTTGGGCTGTAGTACTTTTCGAGCAGGAGGGTCTTCACCTTCTCGAAGGTCTTCTGCGCGTCGGGGAAATCATGGGCGAGGGCCACGGGGAAGAGGGGGCGGATGCCGGAATCGTCCGAGGCCAGCCCCAGGGTTGCGGATAGAGCTAAAACGAGACAGAAAAAAAGCGCACGAAACCTTTTGATGCCCGGAAGCGACATGGCGTCTTTTCCTTTGATGGGAAGAAAACGGATCCTCGATGGGGAAGGAATGCAACCGGAACGGGCAAGGAGAGCGGGGTAGCATCGGCCGGTCAAGAAAGCGGCCCGGCTCCGGCCCCCGCCTAAAGCCAACAAAAAAGAGGGTGGCGAAAGCGCCACCCCCTCTTGATTCAGGACTCCCGGGCGGTGCTCACGCCGGCGTCTCCGGCGCGGATTCCGGCGCCGGAGCAGCGGCCTTGGACTCGGTCGCGGCCTTCTTCCCGGCCTTTCCCGCCTTCTTGCGCCCGGCGAAGCCGGTTCTCCGCTTCTCCCGCTTCTCCTCCTTGGCCTCGCCGATAAGCTCAACAAGCGATACCGGGGCCTTGTCGCCCGGGCGCGGCCCGATCTTGGTGATCCGGGTGTAGCCGCCGGCCACCTGCCCGAAACGCTCGGCGGCCTCGGCGAAGAGACGGTGAACTATGTCCTTCTTGCGCATCACGGCCATTGCCTGGCGCCTGGCGTGCAGGTCGCCCCGCTTGGCCAGCGTCACCATGTGATCGGCCCAGCCCCGAAGTTCCTTGGCCTTGGCGTCGGTGGTGCGGATTTTTCCGTATTCGAAAAGGGCCGTCACCAGGTTGCGGAAAAGGGCGTCGCGGTGAGCGGCATCACGATTCAGTTTCAGTCCGGCATTCCTGTGTCTCATGGGTTCGCCGACTCTCCTTTGATTTCTTTTTCTTCGGGGGGAACAAACCCCTCGAGCTTCATCCCGAAGGAAAGGCCCATATCCGCGAGCACCTCCTTGATTTCATTCAAGGATTTGCGGCCGAAGTTCTTGGTTTTGAGCATTTCGTTTTCGGTTTTCTGCACGAGTTCCCATATCCGGTGAATGTCTGCGTTTTTGAGGCAGTTGGCGCTCCGAACGGACAGCTCCAGCTCATCCACGCTCCGGTAGAGATTGTCGTTGAAAACCGGGCTTTCGGTTTCCTCCTTCACCACCACGACCTCGGGCTCGCCTTCCTCCTCGAAGTTGATGAAGATGGAAATCTGATCCTTCAGTATCTTGGCGGCGTAGGCAACGGCCTCCTCGGGCCTGAGGCTTCCGTCGGTCCAGATTTCGAGGGTGAGCTTGTCGTAGTCGGTTTGCTGACCCACGCGGGCGTTACCCACCACGTAGTTGACCCGCCGGATGGGGGAAAACACGGCATCCACCGCGATGGTGCCGATGGGGTCGTCCTCTTCCTTGTTGGCCTCCGCGAGGGAAAAGCCCTTGCCGGTCTTGCAGGTCATTTCGATCCGCAGATGGGCGTCCTCCGAGAGGGTGGCCACCGGGTGGTCGGAGTTCAAAATGGTAACGCGCCCGTCGGGGCTTACGATGTCGCCGGCGGTCACGACGCCCGGGCCCTTCTTGTCCAGAATGATCTTCCGGGGACCGGGATCGTTCATGGAAAGCCGGATCTCCCGGATGTTCATGATGAGCTCGGAAACATCCTCCATAACCCCGGGGATGACCGAAAACTCGTGCATGACGGAGTCGATCAAAATCGAGGTGACGGCCGCGCCGTGGAGCGACGAGAGGATGATGCGGCGAAGCGCGTTGCCAAGGGTCAGGCCGTAACCCCGCTCCAAGGGTTCGCAGACGAACTTCCCGTACGTGGGGGTGCTTTCCACCTGAACTTTCTGGGGCTTTATTAGCTCCCGCCAGTTCATGCTATTGAGCTCCTTTGGCATGTCTTTCTCCGCTGTCATTCGGCCCGTCTAAGGCTCAATCTTCCGGTGCGCCAGCCGCGGACCCGGCGAAAAAATTCCGCCGCGCCACGTGGGGCCTCCGTCTTTTCGCCCTTGATCCGGGCCGGCATAGGGGTGCGGCCAGGCCGCAAAACAAAGACACCGCACAACAGAAACGAGCTCTACTTGGAGTACAATTCCACGATGAGTTGTTCCTGCATGGGCATGGTCAGCTCTTCCCGCTCCGGGTAGGCCTTGACGACGCCCGAGAACTGATCCTTGTCCAGCGTAAGCCACTGCGGTACGCCACGCCGGACGGCCGCATCCAGGGACTCCGAAATGACAGCCTTGCCGCGGCTCTTTTCCTTCACGGTCACCTTGTCGCCCACGCGAACCAGGGCCGAGGGAATGTCAACCGTGTGGCCGTTCACCGTGAAATGCCCGTGCCGGACAAGCTGGCGGGCCTGGGTGCGGCAGTTGGCGAACCCGAGCCTGAACACGATGTTGTCGAGCCTTCTTTCGAGAAGAACGAGAAGGTTGGTGCCGGTGACGCCCTTCTGGCTGTCGGCCTTCTCGAAGGTAAGGTGAAACTGCTTCTCGGTTAAGCCGTAAATGCGCTTGACCTTTTGTTTTTCCCTCAGCTGGAGGCCGTAGTCGGATATCTTGGTCCTGCGCTGCCCGTGCTGACCGGGGGGATAGCTCCTGCGGTCGAAAGCGCATTTTTCCGAGTAACAGCGATCCCCTTTGAGGAAAAGCTTCAGGTTTTCACGCCTGCACATCCTGCAGGCCGCACCGGTATTACGTGCCACCCCAAACCTCCATGTTAATTCGTGTTTCTAAGGTCCGCCGGGTCTTTCCCGCCGCTATACGCGGCGCCTCTTCCTGGGGCGACAGCCGTTGTGGGGGATGGGCGTGACATCCTTGATGAGTGTCACGGAAAGCCCCGCGGACTGGAGGCTGCGCAGGGCCGACTCACGGCCGGAGCCCGGTCCCTTCACGTACACCTCCACCGAGCGCATTCCCTGTTCGATGGCCTTCTTGGCGGCGTCCTCCCCCGCCATCTGCGCCGCGAAGGGAGTGCTCTTGCGCGAACCCTTGAACCCCACCACCCCCGCCGAGGACCAGGAGATTACACCCCCCGTGGGGTCCGTGATGGTGACGATGGTGTTGTTGAAGGTGGACTGGATATGGGCCACGCCCACCGGTATGTTCTTTTTTTCCTTCTTGCGGCTGACCTTGCGTTTGGCCATGACTTCCTATCGCCTTTCGCCTTGTTCGATGAGCCCGTAAAAAGCCGGCTCCACTGCCCGGCGCGCCTTTCGGCGCATACCGGGCATTTCCTGCACAGCGCGCGGCCGAAAACTCCGGCCGGCCGGGCTTTTTACAAGTCCGCCCGGATCACTTCTTCTTGGCGGCGCTCTTTTTCTTGACGGCCGCCCGGCGCGGTCCCTTGCGCGTGCGGGCGTTGGTCTTGGTCCGCTGTCCGTTGACGGGAAGACCCCGCCTGTGCCGCAGGCCCCTGTAGCACCCTAAGTCCATGAGACGCTTGATGTTCATGGACACCAGGGAGCGCAACTCGCCCTCGACGCGGTACTCGCCGTCGATCACCTTGCGGATGTCATTGATCTGGGACTCCGTAAGGTCGTCGGTTGCGGTGTTGGGATCAACGCCCACGGCGCCCAGGATCTTCCTGGACGTGGAGCGTCCTATCCCGAAGATGTAGGTCAGCCCCACCTCTATGCGCTTTTTTTTCGGCAGGTCAACGCCCGCGATGCGTGCCATGAATCCCTATCCTTGTCTTTGTTTATGGCGCCTGTTTTCACAGATCACCCGGACGACGCCCTTCCGCCGCACGATCTTGCACTTCGGGCAGATCCTTTTAACGGATGCTCTCACCTTCATGGTCTTCTTCCCTTCAAAACGAAAGCCCCGGCTCACTTGGAGCGGTATGTGATCCTTCCCCGGGTCAGATCATAGGGGGACAGCTCCACCGTCACCTTGTCGCCGGGCAGAATCTTGATGAAATGCATACGCATCTTGCCCGAAATGTGGGCAAGCACCATGTGCTTGTTTTCAAGCTCCACCTTGAACATGGCGTTGGGCAGGGTTTCGGTCACCGTGCCCTGAACCTCAATGGCTTCTTCCTTGCCCATCCCTCTTCCTTACACGCTCGTTCTTTACGACCGATTCGCACCCGGCGCGCGAAAGCCGGTACGGATCCCTGTTTCCGGGCGGCCGGTCCGGATTTTCCCAAGCCTTCCGGGGCTAACCGGGAAGGCTCAAAACAACTGGGCCATCTTCCGTGACCGCCACCGTGTGCTCGAAATGGGCCGACAGCGACCCATCCCGGGTCACCGCGGTCCAGCCGTCCGAAAGTATGTCCACCTCGAAGTCCCCGGCGTTCACCATGGGCTCGAGGGCGAGCGTCATGCCGGGCCGCAATACCGGGCCCTGTCCGGCAGGCCCGTAGTTGGGTATCTGGGGGTCCTCGTGAAGCCTCCGGCCGATGCCGTGCCCCACGAACTTCTTGACCACCGAGAACCCGGCCTCCTCCACGCGGCTTTGAACCGCGTGGGAAATGTCCGAAAGGCGCCCGCCCGCCACGGCCTTCTCGATTCCGGCCAAAAGAGAATCCCGGGTCACCGCAAGAAGCCTTTCGGCATCCCCGGAGATCCGTCCCACGGGCACCGTCACCGCTGCATCCCCGTAATAGCCCCGGAAGGACACTCCATAATCCATGGAGAGTATGTCGCCCTCCTCGAGGGGCCGCTCCGAGGGAAATCCGTGAACCACCTCGTTGTTCACCGACGCGCAAAGGGAAAAAGGATAGCCC
>JAKAGN010000419.1 GCA_021815525.1 Deltaproteobacteria bacterium | reverse complement strand
CGACGAGCTCGAGATCGGCATGTCGGCCTCCTTCACCAAGACCATCACCGAAACCGACGTGTACCTCTTCGCCGGAATATCCGGTGATTTCAACCCCATGCACCTAAACGAGGAGTTCGCCAAGCTTACGCCCTTCGGCACCCGCATAGCCCACGGCGCGCTTCCCCAGAGCCTTATCGCCAGCGTCTTGGGCATGAAGCTCCCGGGCCTGGGTACCGTCGCCCTTGAAATCAACACGCGCTTTCTGGGGCCCACCTACTTCGGCGACACCGTTACGGCCGCGGCGGAGGTGGTTGAAAAGCTGGAGAAAAAGCGCTGGGTGCGCCTGGCCTTGACCTGGACCAACCAGAAGGACCAGCTGATCGGCACGGGCACGGCCCTGGTTATTCCGCCGGCGCCGGTGCAGACCGTCTAAAAACGCGAACTGCGGCGTCAGACATCGCCGGGCGGGTCGTCATGTACGAAAAGTACTATTCCTCCCCGCCCGGCTCGTCTTCCTTGCATTTCATCGTTTTTATCCGGTCTGCCTGAAATCGTACCGTTCGGCGGGCGGGTGATCCGTGGCGGCGGCTCTTATGGGGGCTTTTCATGAACAAATTAAAGAGTATAGCCCGCGACATTAAAGCGGGCCGGCCGCCCGCCCTGGGGGATTTCCCGCCCTTTCTTTTGGACATGCTGGCAAGCGGGGCCAGCTTCCGGGGGAAATTTTCGAGGCTTACGAACCTGGAGCGCTTGACTGCCACAATCCGCCACAAGAGCGCCGACCGGGTGCCGGTGACGCCCCTGGCCAACGCCGCCGCCCGCCAGATACTGGGGATCTCGTTTCCCGAGTACTCGCAAAGCGCGGAAAAAGCGGCGGACTGCTTCTGCGCGGGGATCGAATTCTTAGGCGGGGACATGGTGGTCCTCATGGTGGACCTTTCCGTCGAGGCGGAGGGTTTCGGCCAGAAGATACTCTATCCCCTGGACTCCACGGCGCGCCCCGACTACGACCGGCCCGTGGTGAAGAGCGTGGACGATTACGAAAAAATCCGGCCGGTTAAAGTGAGAGACGCCAAGCGCATGAGCCAGTTCGTCCGGCTTTGCGAAATCATGGTGGCGCGGAGCGGCTTTTCCACGATGGTCGCAGGCTTCGTGTTCGGGCCCTTGGGCGTCCTTTCCATGATGAGGGGGGCGGAGCGGCTCTTCAAGGACTGCGTGCTTTATCCCCAAAAGGTCATGAAGGCGCTTGAGGCCATAACCGAGACACTGTGCGAGTTCACCCAGGCCCAGTGCGACGCGGGCGTGGGGGCCGTGGCCATAGATACCCTGTTCGCGTCCCGGAACGGCCTTTCGAAGGAGCTTTGGGAGAAAATCGAGGGCCCCTTCGCCCGGGAAATAGCGAAGGTCATAAAGAAAAATGGCCGCGTCACCGGCATCCACAACTGCGGGCACGGTATATACTTCGACGCCCAGATACGGAGCATGGAGCCGGAGCTGATCAGCTTCGCCCATCTGCCGGACGACTGCGAGACCGAGCAAGACCTCGTCACGCGCTACGGCTCCGCCGTGACGCTGGTGGGCTACGTGCCAACGCCCCTTCTCATGACCGGCACGCCGCAAGAGGTTATGGACGAGTGCCGCCGCGAGATCGACGTCTTCGGCAAAAACGGCGGCTTCGTGCTGGCCCCCGGCTGCGAGTACCCCCAGAACATTCCACTCGTGAACGCCCTGGCAATGGTCAAGGCCGCCATGATGTGAGGAGTGCCATGATTCCTCCCGCCAGTTTGGAAAAGGTGCTTGAAGGCATGGAAGGGGCCGTGGCCTTGCGCGATCCGGCCCGGCTTGATGAGGCTGCGGATGAGGCCCTCAGGGCCGGCTGCCCCCGCGAGGAGGCCGCCGCCGCCCTCACCCGGGGCCTCGAGCGCGCGCGCCGGGCCTTCGCGGAGAACAATCTGGCGCTTCCGGAGTTTCTCCTGTGCCTGGATATAATGGAAGAGGGCGCGGCGCGGCTCTCCAAGCTTCCGGCCCGTTCGCTGGCGCCGGCCTCGCGGCCCCGCATGGTGATAGGTGTGGCGCAGGGCGATGTCCACGACCTGGGGAAAAACGTGGTGGCGGCGGTGTGCCGGGCCTATGGCTTCGAGGTGACGGACTTGGGCCGGGACGTCGCGCCCGGGGCCTTTCTCGCGGCGGTGAAAAAAAATAAGGCCCACGTGATGGCGGTTTCCGCAATGATGTCCACGCCCCTGACCGCCATGCGGGAGACCGTGGCCCTTTGCCGGAGGGAGCGCCCGGATACCATCGTCCTTGTCGGCGGGGCCGCCGTGGACGAAACGCTGGCGCGCTTGATGGGCGCAAACGCCACGGCTCCAAACGCCGGCCTTCTGCCGGGCCTTTTCTCCAACCTGAAACTGCTTCCGGCGCCGTGAGGCGGGCCCCCCGAGGAGGACTTCGCCATGAAAACGATCCATTCCGGGACCCGCCGCGCGGCGTTGATCCTCGCGGCCGCGTTCCTTCTTTCGGCCCTCGTGTTTTCCGGCGCCCCCGCCTACATCCCCATGACGGGCGACATCGTGTTCCAGACCTCGCGCTCCAGCCAGAGCGCCTTGATCCAGGCTGCCACGGGCTCGGCCCTCACCCACTGCGGGCTCGTCATCGTGGAGGACGGAAAGGCCTTCGTGTGCGAGGCCGTGGGGCCCGTCAGGATGACGCCTCTTTCCGAATGGATCGAAGACGGCGAGGGCGGCCGGTACGAAGCCAAACGCATGAAGGACGCCTCCCGCGCACTCACCCCCGAGGCGAAAAAAAAGCTCGCCGCGGCGGCCAGGCGCTTCCTGGGGAAGCCCTACGACGCCCGCTTCGAGTGGAGCGACGACCGGATATACTGCTCGGAGCTGGTGTGGAAGGCCTGCGACCGGGGGCTATCCATCAAGCTTTGCCCCTTGAAGAAGATGAGGGACTTCAAGCTTTCGGATAAGGCTGTGCGGAAGGAGCTGGAACGGCGCTTCGGGGGCCGCATCCCCCTTGACGAGCCGGTCGTGGCGCCCGTGGACATTGACAGGTCGCCGCTACTCGTCACCGTTTTTGACAAGACCCGTGGAAAATGAAGGCACACGACACTCAACCGTGTGATAATCTTACGCTTTCGGGAGGATAACATGGTACGGTCGTTCAGCACCAAGGCGGATTGCCAGGAATATTTCGGAAAGGCCCACGAGATGTTCCGGCGCTCGGTGGCCGAGTTCGTGAAAAAGG
>JAKAGN010000418.1 GCA_021815525.1 Deltaproteobacteria bacterium | reverse complement strand
ACCTTTTATGAATAAAAGGTTCTTCCCTCCCTCCCCCGCACCCCCTCTCTCCCTTTCCAAAACACTTTAGATATTGGAAAGGCGGTTTCAAGGCTTGTGATCGCCACCGTCTCACTGAAGCCGGTTTTGGCCTGAAATTGTAATCATTCCTCCTTCGAGGGCGCCTCGCCCCCGTCCCGCTTCCTCACGCCCAGGTACTCGTCGTTGTAGACGGTCAGAAGCGCCATGGAAAGGGGCACCAGCATCTCGGCCAAGCCCGAAAAACGCGTGGGAAGGCGCGCGGCCATCTCGACGGAAAGATCGTGGAGCTTCTTGTTCACCGCGTCCAGGTTGGCCGTGGGGTAGCTTGTCCCTTCCTGGAAACCGGATTTTCCGCAGGTGTGGGCCTTTCCCTCTATGGCGGTGGGGATGCCGTCCAGGCGGCAGGACACCGGCCTGGCCCCGTAGAGGGCGCAACGATCGTCATCGTTAAGAAGCGGGCAGCGCACGCGCTCCCATGCCACACGCGAAAGGATTTCCTCGGCCTCTCGGCCCTTCTGCACGGCCTGGTAGGCCTCCCTTTTCACCTGGTGGATGCGCCGGTCCGCGCGGTCGGCCCGCTCCAGGATTTTTTCCCGATCCTCCCGGGAAAGATCGGCGTGGAAACGCTGGTTGATGTAAAGGGCCTCCACGAAGGAAAGATCGAAGAGGGCGTGGCAGCACTCGGCGCATCCGGGCTTGCAGGTGACGCAGCCCGGGTGGGCTTCGGCCACCTTTTGGAAGGCCGCGTCCGCCTGGGCCGCCACGGCCTCGTAACGGGCGAAGATGTCGGAAAAATCGTAATCCATGAAAAAAGGCTCTCGCTTGGGTTTCAGTAAGCTCCCCCTCCGGGGTTCAACCTTTCCTTTTCCCATCTTGAAAGAAACCCGTCAAGGCTTAAGAGGAGCAGACGCACGGGGGTGTTCGCGGGGGAGGGGCGGAAGGGGAGACCCTTTTTTCAAAAAGGGGCCCCCTTCCACCCTCCCCCGCAATCCTTACCCTTCTCTCTCCCCCGTCCCGGGAGGCGCAGAGCGGGTTTGCATTCCGGCAAGCCATATGTTAGGTCGAAGGTCCCCGGACGAATACCCAACTCCGAAGGAGGAAAACGATGGGTTCCGAAATCATAAGCGATCTTTGCGTCAACACCGTCCGCGCCCTTTCCATGGACGCCGTGCAGAAGGCCAACTCCGGGCACCCGGGTGCGCCCATGGGATTTGCAGCCCCGGCCTCGGTGATTTTTTCGCGGATATTGAAGCACAACCCGAAAAACCCCGCCTGGCCCGACCGCGACCGCTTCGTGCTGTCGGCCGGTCACGCCTCGGCGCTCCTTTATAGCCTCCTTTTCCTCACGGGCTACGACCTAAGCCTCGATGACCTCAAGAGCTTCCGCCAGTGGGGGAGCAAGACCCCGGGGCATCCCGAGTACGGCCACACCCCCGGGGTGGAGACCACCACGGGGCCCCTTGGGCAGGGCTTCGGAAACGCCGTGGGCATGGCCATGGCCGAGCGCTTCCTGGCCTCCCGCTTCAACCGCCCCGGCCATCCGGTGGTGGACCACTACACCTTTGTAGTGTGCGGCGACGGCTGCATGATGGAGGGCGTGACCAGCGAGGCGGCGTCCCTGGCCGGGCACCTGGGCCTGGCGAAGCTCATCTGCCTCTACGACGACAACGGAATCTCCATCGAGGGCAAGACCGAGATCACCTTCACCGAGGACGTGGCCGCGCGCTTTTCCGCCTACAAGTGGCAGGTACTGAAGGTGGCGGACGGCAACGACACGGCGGCGGTGGCGGCGGCAGTGGAGGAGGCCAAGGAGGACAAGGACCGGCCCACCCTCATCATGGTGAAAACCCACATAGGCTACGGAAGCCCGGCCCGCCAGGACTCCCCCAAGGCCCACGGCGAGCCTTTGGGCGCCGACGAGATCAAGGCCGCCAAGACACGGCTGTGCTTAAACTGCGACGAGGCCTTCCCTGTGCCCGACGAGGCCCTGGCGGTCTTCCGGGCCGCGGTCGAAAAGGGCCGCGCGGCCGAGGCCGAATGGAACGAACGCATGGCCGCGTACCGGGCCAGGCACCCGGAGATCGCGGCCGAGTACGACCGGCTCCTGGCGGGAGTTCTTCCCGAGGGCTGGGACCGCGAGCTTCCCGTGTTCGGCCCGGGGACCTTGCCCATCGCCACGCGCGCGGCCTCCGGCAAGGCCCTGAACGCGATTGCCGCGCGGATACCCACCATGATGGGCGGTTCGGCGGATCTCGCCCCCAGCAACAACACCTTAATCGCGGGCGAGGGGGACTTTGAGCCGCTCCACTACGACATGCGCAACGTCCGCTTCGGCGTCCGCGAGCACGCAATGGGGGCCATCTCCTCGGGGCTGGCGCTCCACGGCGGAATACTGCCCTACTGCGGCACATTCCTGGTCTTTTCCGACTACATGCGCCCCTCCATCCGGGTGGCGGCCCTCATGGGGGCCCACGTGATCTACGTCTTCACCCACGACTCGGTGGCGGTGGGCGAGGACGGCCCCACCCACCAGCCCGTGGAGCACGTGGCGTCGCTCCGCGTCATCCCGGGCCTCACCGTCATCCGGCCCGCCGACGCCAACGAGACCGTGGAGGCCTGGCGCGCCGCAGTCACCCTCAAGAAACCCGTGGCCCTGATCCTCTCCCGCCAGAACCTCCCGGTCCTGGACCGGGTGAAGTTCGCCCCGGCCTCGGGCCTGGCGCGCGGCGGCTACGTCCTTGCCGACGGCGGGGGGCTGCCGGATTTGATCCTCATGGCCTCCGGAAGCGAGGTAGCTCTCTGCATCGAGGCCCGGGAGAAGCTGGCCGGCCGCGGAATCAAGACCCGCGTGGTGTCGATCCCCTCCTGGGAGCTTTTTATGCGCCAGGATCAGGCCTACCGCGACTCCGTGCTGCCGCCCCTGGTCACCAAGCGCCTCGCGGTGGAGGCCGGGACCACCTTCGGATGGGAGCGCTTCACCGGAAGCGCCGGAAAGACGATCGGCATCGACCGCTTCGGGGCCTCCGCGCCCGGCAACGTGGTCCTCGAAAAGCTCGGCTTAACGGCTGACCACGTGGTGGAAGAGGCCATGAAGCTTATGGAAAGATAGTGGAAGGATAGTGGAAGGCTTTGCGGGGGAGGATGGAAGGGGGACCCTTTTTGGAAAAAGGGTCTCCCCTTCCCCCCTCCCCCGCACCCCCTCCCCCTAACCCCT
>JAKAGN010000417.1 GCA_021815525.1 Deltaproteobacteria bacterium | reverse complement strand
GCCGCCGTATCGGGGGTCCGGGGGCGGTTTGCGCCCCCGGCCGCCGGAGGCGGTCTTTGCTTTTCTTTTTTAAGGAGATGCCGCCATTTTAACGCTTGCCGCCGTTTTCGCCCTGGTGCTGGTCCTGATGCGCCGGGTGTCCCTTGGTTCGGCCCTCTTGGCGGGGGCCGGGATATTGGGGATCGTGACGGGCATGACGCCAATGGCCGTGGGGATGTCCATGGTGGGGGCGCTTTTCGCCTCGGGGACGCTTCTCGTCTCGGCCGTGGTCTTTCTCATCATGGTGCTTTCGCACTTCATGGAAAAAAGCGGCCAGATGGAGAGGCTCCTTATGGCCTTCCGGGGCATCAGCCGGAACGCGCGCGCTAACCTCGTGCTGTTTCCGGTTCTTATCGGGCTTCTGCCCATGCCGGGCGGGGCGGTTTTTTCCGCGCCCCTTGTCGAGGCCACGGCGCGGGAGCAGAACCTTGGCGAGGGCGAGAAGGCCCTGGTCAACTACTGGTTCCGGCACATATGGGAGTTTTCATGGCCGCTCTACCCGGGGATTTTGCTCACGGCCAAGCTTTCGGGAATAAGCCTGGCGCTCCTGGCACCGGCGAACCTTCCCATGACGCTGGCGGCGCTTCTATTGGGCCACAGGGTGCTTCTGGGCGGGGTCTCGGGAAGGGTCAAGGGCGGAGAGGCGGCCGGCGGCGGCTGGAGGCCTTTTTTGTGGGAGTTCGCCCCCATAGCCGTGACGGTTTTCGGCTTCGCGCTGCTTGAGCTGATTCTTCCCGAATTTTCCGCGACGTTTCCGGCCCTTGCGGACCTGCCGCCGGAGGCGCCGCTGGTTGCGGCACTCGCCGCCGCCATCGCCTGGACCGCCGCCGCCAACCGCGCGGGCTGGGCCACGGCGCGCGGGATCGTGACCCAGAAGGCCCTGTGGCGCATGGTTTACCTCATAGCTGCCATCATGGTTTTCTCGGGGGTGCTGGAGGACTCGGGCACGGTTGCGGCCATAAGCTCAGAGCTTCTCCGCTGGCGGGTCCCGACGATCGCCGTCGCCGTCCTTCTCCCATTCGTGGTGGGGCTCGTCACGGGCGTCACGGTGGCCTTCGTGGGCACGGCCCTGCCCATCGTGCTGGGGCTGGCGTCCGGCCCCGAGGGCCACAAGCTGGCCTACGTGGTCCTGGCCTTCATGAGCGGTTACACCGGCGTCCTGTGCACGCCGGTCCACGCCTGCCTGGCCCTCACCCTGGCCTATTTCTCCACGGGCTTCGCGGCGGTGGGCCGCAAGCTTTTCGCCCTGTGCGGCGGCGTGGCCGCCTCGGGCCTCGCCCTTTTCGGCGTCTACTACGCCTTCTCATAATAGCCTTATTTCAAAAGGAATCCGAAAGTGACAAACGCGGCCGGCCTCCGCTTCCAAGCGGCCATCTTTGATCTCGACGGAACCCTCTTGAACACCCTCGAGGACCTCACCGACTCCGTGAACGAGGTCCTTTCGGACGGTGGATTTCCCCTTCGCTCCCTTGATGAGATACGCGGCTTCGTCGGAGACGGCATCGCCATGCTGATCCGCCGGTCCCTGCCCGAAAGCGCCGCGGGCGACGAGAACGTGGCCGGGCGCGTGGCCGCCTTCCGCAAGGTCTACGCCAAAAACTGGCGCGCCAAGACCCGGCCCTACCCCGGCGTCGCCGCCATGCTCTCGGACCTCGCCGCCCTGGGGCTGCCCCTGGCGGTCCTTTCCAACAAGTCGGACGCGAACACCAAGCAGGCCGTGGCCCACTTCTTCCCCCAGGTTCCCTTCGCCGCGGTCCTGGGCGAACGCGAGGGCGTCCCCCGCAAGCCCGACCCGGCGGGCGCCTTAGAGATCGCCCGCGTCCTCGAAATCCCCCCCAGCCAATTCCTCTACCTGGGCGACTCCCTCGTGGACGCCGCCTGCGCCCGCGCCGCCGGAATGAGCTTCGTGGCCGCCCTGTGGGGCTTCCGCAGCCGCGCGGAGCTGGCCGCGGCCTCTCCCTTGGCCTTGGCCGAAAACCCCGCCGGCGTCACCGCGCTGGCGCGGGGGGAATAATACAGGTTGCGTTCAAAGACAGAGGATTCGCGGGGGGAGGGGGAAGGGGAAGCCTTTTACGCGCAAAAGGCTTCCCCTTCCCGTAGATACCGCGGTCAATAGGTGAGGGAGGCTTTGGCGGAGAGTATCTCGGAGAGGAGGTTTGCGGCGGCGGTGGTCTCCGAGCCTTCGATGAGGTCGGCTTCGGCGATCTTGCGCTCCTTGATGCAGGGGATGCACACGAGTAGCCTTCCGCCCGCGTCGAGGAAGCTTTTCATGAGGTCCTTCAAGGGCGGCAGGCCCGCGGCGAAAACGTGCTCCGCGTAGCCCTTCTTGGCGAGCCACACGCCCGAGCCCTGCAGGGCCACCACGGCCTTGGTGTCCATGACCAGAGCCGCGTTGGCCATCACGAACGGGAGGGTGGCGCGTTCGGGGTCCTCGCCGGCGTGGGTGGCAACCAGCACGATCTTGTCTTCGGCTTCCATGGAATTCTCCTTTTTTCCGTTTCTTGGTTTCATTCTCCCGCCAGGGCCCTCGCCTTCACCTTCATGAGGTAAAGGACCAGCGGCCGGTAGAGCTGGTGGGCCCACTTGGCGAAGGGAACCTCCACCGCCAGCATGGGAACCGCCACCATGAGATGGACGACGTAGAGGGCGTAGACGCCCAAGGGCCAGTCCGCCAGCCTTGCCGCGTGCACCAGGATGCCCGTGAAGGCGGTGAGCCAGAGCATGACGAGGAAGACCCAGTCCGAGGAGTGGGAGTGGGCACGGGCGGCCCGGTCCTTCGCAAGGCGTCCCTTGATGGCCCTGGTCACGCCGTAGAGGATCCCGAAGGTGGCGTAGTAGCCCAGAAGCCTCACGGGGTTCCAGATGGGCTGCATCGTGTCGGTCTGGAACCAGCGCAGGCCCACCACCACGAGGAGAAAGACCGTGCTGTAGCCGCTCATGACGAGAAGGTGCTCGTACCACGCCATCTTTGCGCTCTTCGTCCCGCAGGAGGCGAAGTTCCTTTGGGTGGCGAAGTGGACGAAAAACTCCTTCGCTTCTTCGAGGAAGTAGCGGACGGGCACGCCCCTTAGGGTGATGTTGCCCGCCTCCTGCCTCGCGGCAAGGGAGAGCTTGGGGTACTGGCCGGGATCGCCCATAACCAGCCGGAACATGCGGGAAGCGTTTAAAAGGAGCACCGTGGACAGGAGCACCAGGAG
>JAKAGN010000416.1 GCA_021815525.1 Deltaproteobacteria bacterium | reverse complement strand
CCAAAATGACCGGGGGCGCAAACCGCCCCCGGACCCCCGCTATGACGGAGCCTTGCTGCGCAAGGCTCCGCAAGTTTTTGGAGGGCTTCGCATCTTTCCGCCCGAAGCCTGAAGCTTGGGAAAAAAGGACTCCGCATAGACCGGTAAGCATAGGGCGACAAGAACTCATCGCGGGGGGGGCCTTCTTGAAAAGGGGTTCCCCCTCCCCCGCGAATCCTCTCTCTTTGAACGCAACTTGGTATGAATCAGCCGCGCCAGAAGAGCCCGCCGGAGCGGCGGATTTTTTCCAGGATTTCGGCAAGGAGTATGGCCCGGGTGGCCTCGCAGCGGGGGCTTTCGGCTGGTGGGCCTCCCCCGGCCCTGCGCAGCACGAGGTTCAGGCAGTCGCCGGCGCAGTGCCATCGGGCGAAGCAGCCCTCGCAAAAGCCCATGCGCTCCTCGCGGAGCGCCGCCAGGCGATCGAAGGCGCCGGGGCGGGGGAGGAAGGCGCCGGAGGGATCGAGGCGGCCGGTAAGGAAGTCCAGCGCGCCGTCAAGGGCCTCGCTGAAGACCTCGTGGCAGGCCGAAACGCCGCCTCCGGGAAGGAGGCAGAAGTTTCCGGAAGCGGCCCCGCAGAAATGCTCGGAAAGCCGCGACAGGCGCGCGCTTGAGGTGAAAACCGTGACCCCTGCGGCTTCAGCGAGGTCCTTGGCCGCCAGGAAGTTTTCGGCGAAAAGCGCCGGGTCCGGGGCCATGCCCCGGCCGCGGCCCAGGTCGTAGGCCCCCTCCACCAGGATGGGGCCGGAAACCCCCTCCTTCAGCAGGAATTGCACGCCTTCCGGAAGCCGCTCCACGCAGGCTTCGGTCACCGTCATCCGCACCATGAGGGGAAAGCCCGCGCGGGAAAGGCGGCGGATGTTTTCGAGAACAAGGGGCGAGGAGGGCCCCCCGCCGGCAAGGGGGCGCTGGGCGTCGTGTACCTCAGGCAGGCCGTCCATGGAGATGGAAAGCCCCGAGAATCTCTCCGCGAGCCAGCCGGCCGTTTCCGCCGGGAACGCGCCGTTCACCGCGGCCCGGAAACGCACGGAAAGCCCCAGGCCCCGGGCCAGTTCCCGCGCGCGCTCCACCGCGGCCTTCATCACTGGAAGGTTCATGGTGGGCTCGCCGCCGCCGTGAAAATCGAGGCCGAAGCCCTCCGCCCCGCTTTGGACGGCGTTCCTGGCGGCGAACTCGACCCCGGCGAGCGCCGTTTCGGCGCTCATCCCGGCGGCCGGGGCGGGACGCGCGTCGGCGTAGCAGTAGGCGCAGGCCAAGTTGCAGCGCGTGGAGACGAGGAGGGTTACTGTGCAGGGTGCAAGGGGATCGGCCTTCGGCGCTGAAAGCGGAATGTCGCCCGCCTCTCCCAGCACGCCCATGTCGGAGAAAAGCGAAAGGAGGAAGCCCTCGTCCTCCGAGAGCCCGCCGGTGAGCCCCCTTGCCATGCGGCCCAGGAAGGCCGCGGCCGCCGCGTTTCCCAGAAGGGCCGCGCGCCTCCTGGGAAAGTAGAGGACGAAGCGCCCCCCGGCGGGCACGGCGAAGGCCGGGGTGGAAAGTGGCGGAACGCCTGGGTTTATCACGTTCTTCTAGCGCTTTCCGCCCGAAGAGCGCCGGGCGGCCGGAAGGCTTTTTTCGCTTCTATGGGAAGATATCCTGCCCGATCTCCCGGCGGGCTATGTGGCCGAGAACCGTGTTCAGGAAGGCCTCGCGGGAGACTCCGTAGCGCACCTTGCCGTCTAAGGTCCGCACGGAAAGCGTCCCGTTCTCCTTCTCCTTGGCCCCCACGGTAAGTATCAGGGGGACGAGCGAAAGCTGGGCGTCGCGCACCTTCTTCTGGATGCTTTCGCTGCGGGCGTCCAAATCCACGCGAAGGCCCGATTCCTCGAGGTCCGAGCGGACCTCGGCTGCATAGGCGGCCAGCTCGTCGTTCATGGCCAGCACTATGGCCTGGACCGGGGCCATCCACAGGGGAAATCTGCCCGCGAAGTGCTCGGTGAGTATCCCGAAGAAGCGTTCGATGGAGCCGTAGATGACCCGGTGGATCATGACGGGCCGGTGGCGGGCGTTGTCCGCGCCGATGTAGCCAAGATCGAAGCGCTCGGGAAGGTTCATGTCGAGCTGCACGGTGCCGCACTGCCAGGTGCGGCCTATGGCGTCCTTTATGTGGATGTCGATCTTGGGGCCGTAGAAGGCGCCGTCGCCCTCGTTTATCTTGTAGGGCTTGCCGTACTCGGAAAGCGCCCCGGCGAGGCCCTCGGTGGCGTCCTTCCACTGGGCCTCGCTTCCGATGGACTTCTTGGGCCGCGTGGAAAGCTCCAGGTGAAAGGTCAGGCCGAAGGTGGAGTAGATGCGGTCCACCAGCCTCAGGACCCCCAGGATTTCGGGGCGGATCTGCTCCGGGGTCATGAAGATGTGGGCGTCGTCCTGGTGGAAGGCGCGCACCCGGAAAAGACCGTTCAAGACGCCGGAAAGCTCGTGGCGGTGCACGAGGCCTATCTCTCCGGCGCGGATGGGCAGATCCTTGTATGAGTGGTGGCCCATTGCGTAGAGGAGCATACCGCCCGGGCAGTTCATGGGCTTTATGGCGGTCTGGACGTCCTCGATCACCGAGGTGTACATGTTCTCGCGGTAGTTCTCCCAGTGGCCGCTTCGCTCCCACAGCGTGCGATTTAGCATGACCGGGGTCTTGGTCTCCACGTACCCGGCGCGGCGGTGCTCCAGCCGCCAGTAGTCCAGAAGCGCGTTCCACACCGCCATGCCCTTGGCGTGGAAGAAGGGCATCCCCGGGGCCTCGTCGTGGAAGGAGAAGAGGTCCATGGCGGCTCCCAGCTTGCGGTGGTCGCGCTTTTTGGCCTCCTCCAGGAAGTTCAAGTAAGCCGAAAGCTCCTTCTTGTCGAAGAAGGCCGTGCCGTAGATGCGCGTCAGCTGGGCGTTCTTGGCGTCCGCCCGCCAGTAGGCCCCGGAGGTCTTCATGATCTTTACGGCCTTCACGAAGCCGGTGTGGGGAACGTGGGGCCCGCGGCAGAGGTCCGTGAAGTCGCCCTGGGTGTAGAGGGAGATGGTGCCGTCGGCGAGGTCTTGGATAAGCTCGGTCTTGTAGGGCTCGTTCCTGTAGAACTCGAGGGCCTCGTCCTTTGACGCCAGCCTGCGGGCAAAGGGGAGCTTGGCGTCCACGATGCGCTTCATGGCGGCGTCGATTTTGGGGAAGTCCTCCTCGGAGATGGGGGGCATCTCGAAGTCGTAGTAG
>JAKAGN010000415.1 GCA_021815525.1 Deltaproteobacteria bacterium | reverse complement strand
TTTGCGGGCTTCTTGGCAAGGGCGGCATGGGGGCGGTTTACCTGGCCCGGCCCGCATTGATCGAGACCCCCGTGGCGGTGAAGGTCCTATCCCCTAGCCCGTTCCTCAAAAGCCTCATGCCCGAAAAGCGCCTTGCCGAGCTATTTTTGGCCGAGGCGAAAATCATGGGCCGGATACGGCACCCCCACGTGCTTTCGGTTTGGGACCTCGATTTCCACGAGGGCCGGCCCTTCTTCGTGATGCCCTACTACGCCCGGAGCCTGGGGGAACTGATGGGCGAGACCTACGAGGCGGAAGCCCCCTCCCGCGCGCTTCCGCCCGGCCGCGCCCTGCGCCACGCGCGCCAGGTGCTTCTAGGCCTTTCCTGCCTCCACGACTTCGGCGTGATTCACCGCGACATCAAGCCCTGGAACATCCTTCTGGCGGACGACGACTCGGTCAAGATCGCGGACTTCGGCCTGTCGCGCCTCCGGAACGAGACCTTCGCGCGGCCCCAAAACCTCAAGGTGGGCTCGCCCTTCTACGCGGCGCCGGAGCAGGAGGCGGACCCCGACCGTGCAAGCGCGGCATCGGACCTTTACTCGGTCGCCGTGATGCTCTATCGCATGGTGACGGGCTCTTTTCCGGAAAGTGAAAAAACGGACGGGCTTGAACTGGGGCAGGCTTGGCGGGATTTTTTCGGAGCGGGCTTGGCGAAGCGCCCGGAGAAGCGGTTTCCCTCGGCCCGCGCCATGATCCAGGCCCTGGACCACTTGACGCGCGCATGGATGGAGGAGCGGGAGGCCGCCTGCCGGCTGGTTCTTCCCGAAACGCGCCCGCCGGAAGCCCGGCCCCCCGCAGGCCGCCCGCGCTCGGCCCCGGTAAAGATCGCCGCGAGCCTTGCCCGTGAATTCTTCGGGCTCGATTCCCTGTGGCGTCCCGTAAATCCGCCGGAAAGCCCGGGCCGCTTCCTCGACACCGGCGGCGGCGCGGTCCTCGATTCCGCGACCGGTCTTCTCTGGCAAAAGGAAGGAAGCGACTACCCCGTCACCTTCTCCCAGGCCCTTTCCTACGCCGCAGCCAAGAACCGGAAGGCGCCTTCCGGGCAGCCGCCCTGGAGAGTCCCCACCGTGGACGAGCTTTCGGGCCTCGCGGTTTCAAGCGAGGCCGACCGCTGCCTCCCACCCGTCTTCTCGACCCTCCAGAGCCGCCTGTGGAGCGCCGACCAAGCCACCTTCACCGCCAACTGGTGCCTTTCCCCCGAGCTTGGCTACGTCTTCCGCCAGGACCGCGCCGCTCCCCTGTTCGTGAGGCTGGTGCGGGAAGGATGAGGCTTTGCGGGGGAGGGGGAGGGGAGAACCTTTTATGAATAAAAGGTTCTCCCCTCCCCTACCCCTTCCAAAACACTTTCAATTCTTGGGACGGCCTTATTCCCCCTCATCAAGACGGCCTTATTCCTCCTTCATCAAAGAAACCATCTCCCCGTGGATCACGCCGTTGGTGGCCAGGATCTCCTTTTTGAAGGGGTCCCAGGGGCCGGCGGAAAAATCCGTCACGCGGCCGCCCGCCTCCGTGAGGATCAGGGCCCCGGCCGCCGTGTCCCAGGGCTTTAGGTTCTCCTCCCAGAAGCCCTCGAAGCGGCCGCAGGCGGTGAAGCAAAGGTCCAGGGCCGCCGAGCCCAGCCGCCGCACGCCCTGGGCCGCGGCCACGCAGCGGGTGAGGCGGCCCATGAGGCCGGGCAGGTGCTCCGAAAGATCGTAGGGAAAACCCGTCACGAGAAGGCTTTCCGACACCGTCTCAGTTTGCGAGACCGTGATGGGGCGGCCGTTCAAGGTGGCCCCCCTGCCCTTCTCGCCGATGAAAAGCTCGCCGGTGACCGGGTTCTGCACCAGCCCGAACAGAACGTCCCCCTCGGCCGCGAAGGCGATGGAGACCGAGAAGATTGGCAGGTGATGGGCGTAGTTGGTGGTGCCGTCCAAGGGGTCCACGATCCAGGTGAATGCGTCGTCGCCGCTAAGCTCCCCGCCTTCCTCCGCCAGGATGGTGTGCCCGGGAAAGGCGTAGCGGATGGTCCGCACTATGCTTTCCTCCGAGGCCGTGTCCGCCTCGGTGACCAGGTCGATGCCGCCCTTTTTCCGCACGGTGTGCAGGCGTCCGAAACGGTCCAGGAGTATCCGGCCCGCCTCGTAGGCGGCCGCCACCGCGGTTCTTCTTATGACGTCGATCTCCAATGAAAATTTCCTTAGTTCGCGTTCTTGGACATGCGCTCAGGCGGGCAGATAGAGGCGCATGATGAGATCGCCGAAAAAAAGCGCGATCATGGCCCCTGCGGAGAGAAAGGGGCCGAAGGGAACCCGGAGCCGCCCGCCCCTGCCTTGGACCGCCATGAGTACGAGCCCGATGGCCGCGCCCAGCAAGGATGCCGCCATGAGGCCCAGGGCCACGCCCCTAAGCCCCAGGAAGGCCCCCATCATGGCCAAAAGGTCCGCGTCGCCCGCGCCCATGCCCTCCGAGCCCCGCACCAGAAGGTAAACCCTGCGGATGAGGTAGAGGCCCCCGGCCCCGGCCAGGGCCCCGGTCGCCGAGCGCAGAAGCCCCAGCCCCGGGAGCCAGGGGGAGAGCGCCAGCCCGATTATGATGCCGGGAATGGTCACGATAAGGGGGATGCGGAAAAAATCGAGGTCGATGAAGGAGACCACGATGAGCGCGGACAGAAAAGCGAAGTAAATGCCCGCGGCGGGGCTTGGGCCGAAGTGCCGGAACGAGGCCACGGCGAAAAGGCCCGCGAGAAGCTCCACCAGGGGGTATCGGGCCGAAATCCGCTCCTTGCAGGAGCGGCAGCGGCCCCGGAGAAAAAGGTAGCTCAAAATCGGGATGTTGTCGTACCAGCGGATCATGGCCCCGCACTTGGGGCAGTGGGAGCGTGCGCCGGAGGCCTTGCTGGGCCCGGGCCGGGGGTCCTCGTCCTTTATCTCATGCCCGCAGTGGGGGCAGGAGATGGTCCATATCTCCTTTTCGCAGTGGGGGCACACCAGCGCGTCGCTTCCCATGTAACGGCTCCGGGGAAGCCGGTGGATCACGACGTTCAAAAAGCTTCCCACCACGCTTCCGAAGAAGAAGACGTAAAAGAGGATGAAAATATCCAAGGCGTCCGTCATGGCTTTCTTTCCGCGCTAGGGGTCGGACCGGAGAGACTCCATTTATTTTGCTTCATGGGTTTTCGCTTGGCAAGTTTGTTCTTGTCAAGGCAAGGTTCTGTTCTATACTTAACGGATGGAATGGTATAGGGAGGAAAT
>JAKAGN010000414.1 GCA_021815525.1 Deltaproteobacteria bacterium | reverse complement strand
AAAGCCAATGAGGGCGCGTACTTTTCGTACGTAACCGAAATTGGCTTTGAAGCGTAACGCAGCAGTTCGCGTTTTTCGACAGCCTGATAGGCATGGGCGCCTGTCAGTGTTTCCAGTCGGAAGTAAACGCGCGCGCCGGGCGGGCCTGGGGCCCGGCGCTTGCTTTTCCAACAATTGCTTGCCTTGAAAGAGCGGCCAGTGGCGGCGGAAAATAAAAAAATATCCACTTTCCGGGCTGTCTTCAACCCCAGGATGCTGGTTTCCCTCTTCATGGGCTTTTCCTGCGGGCTGCCGCTCCTTCTCACCATCACGGTCCTGCAGGCCTGGATGAAAGAGGAGCGCGTGGACTTGGGCCGCATCGGGCTCATCGCCCTGGTGGGGCTTCCCTACACCGCCAAGTTCCTGTGGGCGCCCTTTCTGGACCGCATCACCCTGCCGTTTTTGGGCCGCAGGCGCGGCTGGCTCCTGGTGGCCCAGGTGTCGCTGGCCCTGGCCATCGTGGTCCTTTCCCGCTCCCGGCCCGCCCAGGCGCCCTGGCTGATGTCACTGGCCGCCCTTTTCGTGGCTTTTTTTTCCGCGAGCCAGGACATAGTGGTGGACGCCTACCGGCGCGAGGACCTCGCCGACTCCGAGCTGGGCCTGGGAAGCGCCCTCTACGTCAACGGCTACCGGCTGGGGATGCTCCTGGCGTCGGGGCCCGGCCTCATAATGGCCGATCACATGCCCTTTTCGAGGGTCTACCTCATAATGGCCGCGTGCATGATCCCCGGGATAGCGACCACCCTTCTGGCCCACGAGCCCAAGGTTGCGGCCAAGCCGCCGCGCACCATGCGTGAAGCGGTCTTCGAGCCCCTATCCGAGTATTTTTCCAGGAAGGACGCGGTCTGGATACTTCTCTTCATCCTTTTCTACAAGCTTGGGGACACCATGGCCTCGGCCATGACCACGCCCTTTTACTTAGACATCGGCTTCACCAAGAGCGACATAGGAATCGTGGTGAAGCTCTTCGGGTTCTGGGCCAGCCTGGGCGGCTCGCTTCTGGGCGGCATCTTCATGGTGAGGCTCGGGATCAAAAAAAGCCTTTGGATTTTCGGGCTTCTCCAGGCCGCGGCCCTGGTGGGCTTTCCCATCCTTTACTGGTCCGGCCCCGCAAGCCCGGTGCTTTCGGGGGTCACGGCCGGGCACGGCATGATCGCCATGACCATCAGAATGGTGAGCCCGCCCGTGGCGCTTCTGGCCGTCATCATAAGCATGGAGAACCTCTGCTTCGGCATGGGCACCTCGGCCTACGCCGCCTTCATGGCCTCCATCACCGACAAGCGCTTCACCGCCACCCAGTACGCGCTCCTTTCGAGCCTGATGGGGATTCCCCGCGTGCTGGTGGCCGCGCCCACGGGCTTCATGGCGGAGGTCACGGGCTGGCCGGTCTTTTTTTTCACCTGCATGGCCGCCACCATTCCGGGGCTCCTGCTCCTTTTGAAGTTCACCCTGGCCCAAAGCGAGGAAACCCCGTGACGAGCGATCTTCCGGAAAAAACAGCGGCCGGCGCGGAGCCCCCGCTTCGCACGCTTGCGGCCCGCGTCATGGCCCTTTCCCCCGAGGAGGCCGAAACCGCCATCTTGGACAATCCCCGGGCCACGGCCCTGGTGCGGGCCCTCGCGCCCCAGGACTTCCGGATACTGGTGCGCGAGATCGGCCCCGAGGACGCAGTGGAGCTTCTGTCGCTGGCGTCCAACGACCAGTGGCGGCACATCCTGGACGTGGAAGCCTGGCAGAGGGACGAGCTTTCCATGGCCCGCGTCGAGTACTGGCTCGACATCCTGCGCCAAGCCGACGCCGCGCGCCTGGGCCGTTGGCTGGCCCGCGAGGAGCCGGAGCTTTTCAAGCTGTGGTTGTTCCGAACCACGCAAATCACGGCTCTTGAAGAGGATGAAGACCCCACGAACCTTCCCGGCGACTGGTTCTCGCTGGACGGGACCCTGTATCTTAAGGTACCCGAACCGGAGGGCCCCGTGGACCGCGAGGCCCTGATGCGCGCGGTCCTGGACCGCGTGGCGGAGGAGGATTTCGAGCTTTGCCGGAACCTTCTCTTCGAGGCTTCCGGCGTGATCCCGGCCGAGACCGAGGAGGAGCTTTTCCGGCTGCGGAACGTGCGACTGGCGGAGCTGGGGTTTTCGCCCTTCCAGGAAGCCGTTGAAATCTACGCCCCCATCTCGCCCGAGCGGCTCCCCGAGGCCGTGCGCGGCATGGCGCCCGGCCAGGACGAGGACGCGGCGCCCATCCTGCCGGGCGAGGTGCGCGGCGCGAGCCTTTTTTCCGAGGCCCTCTCGGGCCTGGGCGGCGCGCCAGTCCACCTGGAGCTTGAAAGCGAGTTCGCCGGTCTTCTTAACCGCGTGATCTCGGCGGACCAGATAACGGTCGAAAGCCGCGAGGACCTGGCGGCCGTGGTGCGGAAGGTCTCGGGCTTTCTCTCCATGGGGCTTGCCCGCATCGCCGGCGGCCGGCGCGACCTGGCGGCAGCGGCCATTCTCCGGCGCCCCCTTTCGGCTCTTTTCCGGCTTGGCTACTCGGCGGTGCTCGCCGTTTCCGCCAAGGCCGTTTCCTGGCGCAGGAACGCCTGGTTCACCCGCGCGGGACTTCCCCTCGAGTTCTGGGGCGAGATGCGCCTTGGCCATGTTGGCGGCCTTCTCCTCAAAAAGCCCCTTGCCTTCGACAACTACGTCTCCGGCCGCCTGCACCGCGAGTTCGAAAGCCTAGCGGACGTGACCCGGGCCGAGGAAGCCCTTTCATCCGTCACGGCCCTGGACGATCTCTTCGCGGCTCTCGATCCCGGCGCGGCCTGGCTCTCCATACCCGGCATCGCATGGGACAGCCTCCTCCTCACCCCCTGGGCGCGCCACCTCCTGGGCCTTTCCCCCGAGGCCGTCCCCCTTTCCGCGCAGGAGCTGCGCCGCTTCTTCGAGGAGCTGTGGGAGCCCTCCGCCAGGCTTCCCTTCGCGGTTTCGTTTTCCGCCAAGGAGTCCTTCCTCTCCTTCCTGACCGTTGCCAGCGGCTGGGACGCCGCCCTGCTGCGCGACCGCCTGGGCCGCGACTTAGACGCCCTTTTTACCGAGCTGGAGGACGAGTACGGAGCCGTGGCCATCCGGGACATCTCCCCCCCCCTCGTCCGCCACGTCCTGGCGGCGTAGGAGCGGCGGGGGCGGCGTCAGACGGCGGCGCGCTCGGGGGTCACGTACAAAACGTACGCTCACCCCTCGCGCGCCTCGTCTTTCTTGCCCGCG
>JAKAGN010000413.1 GCA_021815525.1 Deltaproteobacteria bacterium | reverse complement strand
AATGGAGGCCGTGAAGGCGATCATGGCCGCCAGTTCCTCGTTGGTGTGCTCCGGTCCCACCGGCTCCACGCAGGTGCCCACCGGAAGCCCGGCCTCCTGGAAGGCCGCGATGCTCTGCTTGCGGGTCTCGGGCGCGATGGCCGTATCGACGCCCTCTCTAAGGCGCAGGGCGTGGTAGACGGCGTCGAAGCCCGCGCCCGCAAGCCGCCTCGCCTCGGCCGGGGTCCGGTCCCCCACGTTGGCCACAAGCTTCGTATCGGGCAAAAGGTTCCGCCTTATTTCCGCGCCGGTTTCCACGAAGCGCCCGAAATCGTACTGGGCCGTGGTCATCACGTAAACGGCGTTGACCCCGTCGGATTCGAGCCTTTGGGCGCTTTTGACGGCCTCCTCCGGCGAAAGCTCGGAGGATGTGGTAAACACCTTGTTGACGGCCGCGAAGGAGCAGAACCGGCACTGCTTGGGGCAGGGGGCGAGATTCAAGGCGAACTGACCATGCACCTCGGCGCGGCCGCCCGCAAGCTCGTCCGTGACGCGCCGGGCCTCGGCCATGACCGCGTAGGAGCCGGCCGAATCCGGCGGCAGGGCCAGGAGCAGGGCCAGCTCAGCCTCCCCCAGCACCTCGCCCGCGCGGCTTTTTTCAAGAAGATGACTTATGTCCGGCACGTTTCCTCCAGAAGCCGAAAGGCCGAGAATGGGTTTTAGGCTATCATCCCCCCATGCGCTGGACGCTCTCCACCCCCGGAACCCTGCGGATCTCCCTTAAAACCGTTTCCAATTCCTTCTTGCCGGACACCGTAACGGTGAAGGTTCCCTCGGCAATGCCCCGGGCCTCGTCGCTTAAAGTGTTGGCGGACAGGATGTTGGCCTTGCACCTGGTGATGGTTGCGGAGATGTCCGCCAAAAGCCCGACCCGGTCTCGTGAGATCACCTTGAGGCGCACCGGGTAGGAGGTTTCGGGCTCGCCTTCCCAGGCCACCTCGATGATGCGTTCGAAGTCGTTCCGGCCCGCGTTGGGGCAGGTGGCGCGATGCACGGTGATGCCGTGGCCGCGCGTGATGTAGCCGGTTATGGCGTCGCCGGGCACGGGGTTGCAGCACCTGGCGAATCGAAGCAGTATGCCGTCGGCGCCCCGGACCGTGATGCCGGAGCCCGTCTTCCTTGGAATCTTTTCCGGCGCCTCGGCGGGAAGCGCCTCGGCCTTGCGCTCCGCTTCCTCCTCCTTGGGAAGAAAGCGGTTCAGTATCTGGAGCGGCGTCACCCTGCCGTAGCCGACCTCGGCCAGAAGGTCCTCCGTGGTCTTGACCCCGAACTGGGCCAGAACCTCCTCCCACTTATCCGAGCGGGCGAGGGAGTTCACAGAAAGCTTGTGTCTTTTCAAGAGCTTGTCGCAAAGCTCGCGGCCTAAGGTCAAGGAAATCTCCCGCTCCTCGGCCTTGACCCAGGCCCGGATGCGGCTTTTGGCCTTGGAGGTCTTGACGAAGGCCAGCCAGTCCTTCTTGGGATGCTGATTCTTGGCCGTCAGTATCTCCACGGAGTCGCCGGTGGCGAGCCGCGTTTTAAGGGGCACCATGCGGCCGTTCACCTTGGCGCCGGTGCAGGACTGGCCCACCTGGGTGTGAACGGCGAAGGCGAAGTCCACCGGCGTGGCCCCCTTTGGGAGCGCCAGGACGTTTCCCTCCGGGGTGAAGACGTAGATTTCGTCGGGGAAAAGCTCCACCCTGACGTTTTCCAGGAACTCCGCGGCGTCCGTCACGGACTGCTGCTGGTCCACGATGTTCTGTATCCAGGCGATGGCGGCCAGGGTCTTGGAATCGGGACGCCTGCCCTCCTTGTAGCTCCAGTGGGCCGCCACGCCCGACTCGGCCACCGCGTCCATGTCGTGGGTGCGGATCTGGACTTCCATCCGCCGCCCGCCCGGCCCTATGACGGTGGTATGGAGCGATTGATACATATTGCTCTTGGGACGGCTGATGTAGTCCTTGAACTTGTTCTCCACGGGCTTCCACAGGCCGTGAACGAGGCCCAGGACCTCGTAGCAGCGGGGCGCGGTGTCCACGATCACCCGGAAGGCGATGATGTCGTAGATTTCCTCGAAGGGGAGCGCCTGGCGGTTCATCTTCGTGAAAATGCTGTGGATGTGCTTGTAGCGCCCCTTGACGTCGGCCGGGATGCCGCTCTTGGCGAGCCTCTCGCCGATGTCGGCCTTCACCTTGGCTATGAAGGCGTCCCGCTCGTCCCGTATGTTCTGGAGCCGCCGCTCGATGTCGGCGAACTCCGAGGGATGGAGCACCGCAAGGGAGCGGTCCTCAAGCTCCTTCTTGATCCAGTAGATGCCAAGGCGGCTTGCGATGGGGGCGTAGATGTCCAGGGTCTCCCGGGCCAGCGCCGTCTGGCGCTCCTCGGTGCAGGAGCACAGCGTCCTCATCTGGTGGAGCCGGTCCGCCAGGCGGATGAAGATGACCCTCAAGTCGGTGGCCATGGAAAGTATCATCTTCCGCACCACCTCGGCCTGGCGGTCGCGGTCGAGCTTGAAGGAAAGGCTCGAAATGCGGCCCACGCTCTCCACCAGGGACGCCAGGTCCGGCCCGAAAAGCGACGACATCTCCTCCACGGTGGCGGGGGTCTCGGCCACCGCGTCGTGCAAAAGCCCCGCCGCCACGCTCACCGTGTCCAGCTTCATTTGGGCCAGGATCGCCGCCACCGCCACAGGGTGCGATATGCAACAGGCGTCCGGAAGCGCGCCGCCCTTTGCCCTCAGCGACAGCGCGTAGTCGTAGACCCGCCGCAGAAAATCGATGTCGGCCTCGGAATTATACGAGGCCACGCGTTTTTGGATCTCGGAAAATTCGGTCATGACCCCCGCCGTTTAAAGAAGAGAAAGGATTGCGGGGGGAGGGGGGAAAAACCTTTTTTTATAAAAAAAGGTTCAGCCTGGCTAAAAACGCGATCCGCTGTGTTGCGCTTCGTCTCACGCTCGGTCACGTACTACGCGCTCGACTCGCGCGCCTTGCGGCTCATCGTTTTTAGCCAGGCTGAAAATCCGCCCTCCCCCCGCACCCCCCTCCTCCCTTTTCCTAAAAAAATCAGACATGACGCGGATCGCGCTTGCCGCGCGCTCCGCGCCCCTTCCTTGCATCAGTGCATCAGTTCCCGGGCTTGCGGCAAGCTCTCCTTTAAGCCCCTCTTCCGCGCAACAAGATTTGACCGGCCGAATGCGAAGCCCTCATGAAACCTTGCCGCGCGTTGCGCAGCAACGCGCGGCGATCATCGGGGGTCCGGGGGGACGTAG
>JAKAGN010000412.1 GCA_021815525.1 Deltaproteobacteria bacterium | reverse complement strand
GCCGTCCTTAAGTTCTATGGCGTCGAAGATGCACGTTTCGATGCAGGTTCCGCAGCCCTTGCACTTATCCGTAACAAGAACCTTCGCGCCCTCCAGGGGGATCATCATGTTGTCCATCTGGCGGCCGGCGTGCTTGTAGTAGCCCATCATGCAGCAGCAGTGGCAGCAGAAGCACACGGATAGGAGCTGGTGCTTTTCGGGGGCCAGGAAAAGGAAGTTGTCCACCCTCACCTTTCCGGCCATGGGCGTAAGCCCCGCCTTCATGGCCTTCTCCACGTGGGCGTGGGCCTGCGCCTTGGTGACCCTCCGGCTGATTTTTTCGGGGATGCCCGCCGCCGTGCGGCCCATGAACATGCAGCCTATGTCGTCGGGGTGGTTTTCGCACTGCTGGGTCTTGCGGCAGAGGCAGTGGTCCATGATGACGTGGACCTCCGCCTCGTCGATCAGCTCGTGCAGTATCTGGGGGGGCAGGATTTCCTCGGAGTGCTCCCCCACGGCCTTGTTCACGGTCACCTTGAAGGGGAGGTAGGAGGAGCTGTTGCGCTTGGACTTGACCCAGGGATGGAGCCGCCGTATCAGCGGGATGCGGCCGGCGTAGTAGTTCAATTCCACGTATTTCATGCCGGGGATCATCAGCGGCCGCTGGTAGACGAACCACGCTATCAGGCGGTTTACGGCTTTTCTTGCGGGTCCCACTAAGTCCTCCTATTTCGGCTTTCCGGCCAGCATCATGGGCTGGCTGCCGCTTGTGGGTTTGCTGCGGTCGCGGTGCGCGAGGTAGTGAAGGTAGGCCGTCTCGGAGCTGTATGCGGGCTCCCAGCCCGCGGCCTTCTTGAACTTGTCGGAGTTCACGTGGATGGTGTGCTCGCAAAGGGAGAGCCACCCTTGGCTCACCTCCTCCAGGCGCAGGGCGAAGGCCACGTTGGAGGCGGCCTTCAAAAAGCGGCCCGGAAGGTTCACCAGCTTCACACCGGCCTTCTCGAAGACCCACCGGGTTGCGACGGCGTCGTCGGCCGCCACGTTGTAGATGCCGGGGAGGTCCTTTTGCATGGCGAGGTAGAGGGCTTCCCCGAGGTCCTCCTCGTGGATGAGCTGCAGGTGGGGGTGCCGGCCCCACAGGAAGATGGATGCCCGGCGCGACCAGAAGCGGGAGAAGAGGTTATCAATGTGGGGCCCCACGCAAAGACCCGCCCGCAGGACCGTGAGGAGTATATCCGGATGGTTTGCGAAGAAGCCCCGGACGAAGCTCTCCACCTCCGCCTTGCTCAAGGAGTAGTAGGAGTCCTCGTTGGGCCGGAGCCGCCGGTCCTCCTTTATGCCCAGGGGGTTATCGGCGCGGGCCCCGTAGGCGGTGGCGGAGCTGGTGTAGATGACCTTCCGCACCTTCCCCTCGGCCGCGGCCGTAAAGACGTTTTTCGAGCCGTTGATGTTGATGTCGTAGGTCTTTTCCTTGTCGTGGATCTCCCCCACGATGAAGGCCAGGTGATACAGGGTGTCCACGCCCTTCAAAAGCGCGAACATTTCTTTCGAGCGCACGTCCACCCGGTGAAAGTCCATCTTGTCGATGGAGCCCTTCCAGCCGGTGACGTCGATGCCCACGATCCTTTCAACCTCGGGGTCCGCGGCCAGCTTCGGCAGGACGGTGCTGGCGAAGTAGCTGTTGACCCCGGTCACGGCGACGATCTTGCCCAAGAGCTTTCTCCTTCGCGGCGGGAAAACGGAATCGCGCGCCCGGTGAAGCGCGGCGGCGGCCCGGGCGCCTACTTCTGCTCGTAGGTTTTTTCCAAAAGTTGCGTCTTCTTCTCGGCGCGCGGAAGGCTCATGGGGGCAAGCCAGGAAATGGCCGGGCGGATCTTCAAGAGGCGGTGCATCCGCTCTCCGATCTCCTTTTCCAGCGCCGGAAGCTCGTCCGCCGAAACGCCGGGGGCAAACTCCACCTTAAGCTTCAAGGGCGGCACCACGCGTGGGGGCGGCTCGTCCAGGACGATACGGAAGGCGCCCGTGAGCTTTTCCGGGAGGGAGTGGATGACCCCCTCGATGGCGGCGGGATAGACCGGCACGCCCTTCACCTTCAGCATGTCGTCGCTACGGCCCACCACCTTGTAGCGGAAGCCGGAGCGGCCGCAGGGGCAGGGCTCGGTGAAGACCTGGTGGATGTCCCCTAACGTAAAGCGCATGTCGAACCACACGGCGGTTTCGGGCTCCAAGCTCGTCCCCACCATGATGCCGGTGGCTCCGTGCTCCAGGGGCACGGGCTCCATGGTCTCGGGGTTCACAAGCTCGTAGTAGGCCGCGTCGTCGGCGATCCAGTGCATACCCTGGTAGACCGGGTAATCGCACGAGCAGCCGTAGCCCGCGCCCGCGTCGAAGACCTTGGCCCCGTACTCGCTTTCGAGCTTCTGGCGCACCTCGGGGATCCCGGCGCCCGGCTCCGCGCCCAGGATCAGGACCTTGATGCCGAGGTTCTTGATGGGCTCGTGGAGGACCTCCTGGCAGCGTTCGATGAGGTGGAGCGCCAGGGACGGCGTGCCGGTGAAGACGTTCACGCCGAACATCTTCATGAAAAGGAGGATTTTTTCCGTGCCGGCCTCGGCCCCGATGGGCACCACGGTGATGCCGGGAAAGTCCTGGTACCAGAGGACCTGGGGGGTTCCGGCCGCGTGCATGGAAAGCCCGAAGCAAAGCCCTATGGTGTCGCCGGGCCGGATTCCCATGCGCCAGGCCGCGCGGCACATGATCTCCCTGGCGCCCGCGATGGCCTTCCGGAAGTTGGGGTAAGGCGTGGGAATTCCCGTGGTCCCGGAAGTTGTGGTCAGAAGGTACAGGTCGTCCACCCGGCTTTTCCCGAAAAGGTGCAGCATGAGCTTCTTCATGTCGAGGCCCACCCGGCCTATGACCTCCCTCACCTCGGCCTGGCCCGCCACCGGAATGGCCCTGGCGAAATCCGCGAAGCTTGCGATGTCCTCGGGCCTTACCCCCGCCTTGTCGAAGCGCTCGCGGTTGAAGGGCGTGTTCTCGTACTGCCACTTAAGCGCCTTTTGGAGCTTTTGCCACTGAAGCTCGCGGATCTCGGGGGTGTTGAGCTTTTCCTCGATCTCCATGTTCCAGTATTTGCGGGTGGTATCCATTTTGCCTCCTTAGGCGCCTGTCTAAAAACGCGAACTGCTGCGTTGCGCGTAGCCTCGCGGCTCGGTCACGTACTACAGTACGCTCCACTCGCGCTCGGCTCGCGCGCCGCGGGCTCCGCGTAATGTTGGAAGTTTTTTGGGGGGGGAGGGAGGGGGTGCGGGGGAGG
>JAKAGN010000411.1 GCA_021815525.1 Deltaproteobacteria bacterium | reverse complement strand
AGAGGGGCTTAACATGCAGCCGGTAAGGACCTATGCGTGTTTGAGTAATTAAAATGTTTGAATTTCAGGTTGTTGGAAGCGTTCAATTTTTGAACGTTCAAAAAATGAACGCTTCCGCAAGAAAAATGAAGAACGCGGGCCCAAGCGTTCATTTTTTGAACGCTTGGATAATAACATATTAAAATTTATGATGATCGTCCTTAAAATATCCACCATAACTTTAATAATGCGCGATGCTTGACGGCGGGCTGGGCGCGGGGGGATATTTTCGGGGATTAGCGGAGAGCCCATCTGCCGCGCGGCCATTGCCGGGTGGTGGAATGCGAAGCCCTGGAAAACTGCGGGGCGCGTTGCCGCGCAACGCGCCCCGCGCACATCGGGGGTCCGGGGGCGGTTTGCGCCCCCGGCCGCCGGAGGCGCTTTTATTTTTTGGGAAGGGGTGGGGTAGGGGGGCGCGGGGGGAGGGGAAACCCTTTTCTGCGAAAAGGGTTTCCCCGTACCCCTGCCCCCGCAATCCTTTCCCCTCCTTAAACCTGCTGTCACCAGGCCGGGGGGCCGTCGCCGTCAGGGTAGGGGGGCGGGCCTGCGCCCTTGCGGGGGCCGCGGCCTCTCCATTCCCCGGCGTGCTCTTTCCGCCAGTCCTCGAAGATGGACTTCAGCGTCTGGAAGCGGGCGGGCCCCAGTATCTGCCGGGTTTTCAGGATGAAGGCGAAGCGTTCGGACGCAAGGGCGTTCTGGGCCGCGATGACGCGCTGGTAGCGTTCGGCGAGGGCCTGGTCGCCGGCCTTGGGATCGGCGAGCGCGGTATCGAGGTCGAAGCGCTCCTTGGCCACGGCGCTCCTGAGCTCTATGCGCCTGCGCTGGCTTTCGGTGAAGACGGCTTCCAGGCGGCTCTTGTCGGCATCGGTCAGGGCCAGCCTCTTGGCCACCTCGGGCTTGTTCCACCACCTGGCCTCCGGGGGCTGTGCGAGCCCGGCGGCCGCGCCGAGAAAGAGGAGGATGAGGGTCGAAAGGACGATTTTTTTCATCATGTGCGGCTCCTTGGACGGCCGGGCGGGCCGTCAGATTTTGTTAGGTGGGCGCGGTGAAGCTTATGAAATCCTCGGTGTGCGCCGGGTCATCGAAGCTTTCCTCGTCCGGGGCCGAAGACTCCCCGGCCATGTCCATGTAATCGGGGGGTAGCGCGTTGTCGGCGTAGGCCTCCCGGTCCTCGAAAAAAAGAGGCGCGCTGCTCACGGACTCGACGGAGGTCCGGGCCGGAAACATGAGCGGCGAAACGCTGCGCCCGAAAAGCCCGGCCGCGGCGATGAGCAGCATGGCGGCAAGGGCGAAGGAGAGGCGGAAGTCCCGGCCCCGGGCCGGCGCAGGGGCCCGGTCCGGGGGGAGCTTGATCCTTTTCCGGAGGGGCGGAGCGGAGCGGGCGGCCAGGTCCGTCACGCGGGCGAGGGCGGCATTGGTGCGCTCCAATTCGCCCCGGCAGCCGGGGCAGGCGGCCAGGTGCTCGAGGATCTCCGGCGAGGCCTTTTCGGACAGGGCCAGGGCCTCGGAGAGGGCCTCATCGGAAAGCATCCCGCAGGCGCACGATTTTTTTTCGTTCATGGCGCGGCCTCCGAAAGAAAGGATCCGAACTCGCGGTCCTTCCTGAACTTTGAAATAGCGCGGTAAAGATGCGTTTTCACCGTGCTTTCGTCCTTTTCGAGGGTTTGGGCGATCTCCTTCAAGCTAAGCTCATCCAGGAAGCGCAGGGAAAAAATCTCCCGCTCCATGCGCGAGAGGCCCCGGCTGAAGGCATCCAGGCGTTCCCGGAACTCCCCGGCCATGACCTGCGTCAGGGGCGAGGGAGTCGCCGTGTCGGGGAAATCCGTTTCCTCCTGGTCGCCGTCCGGATCCTCCCGGGCTGCGGGCCGCCGGAACAGGTCCAGGAACTTCCTTTTCCGCCCGTGGTCCATGACCCGGTTCATTGCGATCCTGTAGAGCCACGGGGAGAAGCGTTCGGGGTCCGAAAGGCGCGGGAGGTTCTCCCAGGCCCGGATGAAGACGTCCTGGGTGATGTCCTCTGCGTCCATCGACGAGCGGACCCTGTAGTAGGCCATCCGGAAGATGCGCGCGGACGAGAGGCCGATGATCCGGTCGAAGGCTGCGCGATCGCCCGCTCGGGCCTTCACGACCAGCTCCGCCAGGGGCTCCGGCCCCTCGTCCCGCGCGCTTTTCGGGTCCATTGGCTTTTGGTCTCGCTTGGGTTTTCAGCGGCGCACGCGCGGGTTGTGCCTGAGCCTGTAGATGTCGCGGCTCTCCCGGTCCTGCATGTGGCGGATGTGCCGCCGTTCGGCCGGGCCCATGCGTCCGTCCCTCAGCGCGGCCCGGCGCTCCCGCTCGATGCGGAACTGGCGGCGCTCGAGGCGCCTGGTCTCGCCGGGGGTGAGGCTGCCGCTGCGCACGCCCTCCCGGATGCGTTCCTGCTGCCTTTGCTCCCTTTGCCGGATGACGCCCGCGGAAACCGGGCCGGCCAGCGAAAGCACGAGAAGCCCCGCCGCGGCCGCCAAAATGAATCTTTTCATGGCGTTTTTCCTTTCGTCCCGCCTTGTGTCCACATTTTAAAGCATTGGGTTTGAGGCGCCCGCACGGACTTATGGCCCGGTCTCGAAACGCCGCCTGGGCGGCCCTTCGCGCGCGTTTCCGGGTCTTAGGCACTATGACGGGGCAGGGACGGAATTAGTCGACAGGAATATTTCAGGCGGAAAAATTTTCGGCCGCGACCTTTCCGGTCACTTCCGTAAGTAGAACCCCAGGGCCGCGTCGTAGCTTCCGGAGGCCAGGGAGAACTGGACGCCCACGTAGAGGTCCTCCACCACCCGCACGATGGCCCGGCGGTTGATGACGGAGTCCTTGCCGTCGTCCAGCTTGAACTCTATGTGGACTGGATCGCCCTTCTTGAGCTGGTGGGGGGATGCGGTGAGAAACCCGATGCCGCCCTGGGAGACGTTTTTCACCATCATGCGGCCGCCCCGGCCGGTGGGGCCGGAGTAGCGGCCCTCCAGGTTGGTGGGCTTGCGGTAGGCGCGGCGGAACTCCAGGTGCACCCCGTAGATGTTCCGGCACCGGCAGCGGACCTTCAATGGGTCCTTGCGTTCCTTGAACTTGGCAACGTTGGTGACGCGCGCCAGCTTGCAGTGAGGGCACACCAGGAGGGCCGTGTCGTCGTGATCCACGTATGCCTTGACGATTTCCATGCGATCCGATCCGGGTCTGTTCTCGTGATCTTTAACTATAGCATGGCCGCGCCCAAAAGCAAGCACAACCGGATAGCAACC